>CAIMDZ010000035.1 GCA_903839875.1 uncultured Bacteroidota bacterium | reverse complement strand
CGGTTCGCTTCGTTCGGCTGCGCCTCACTACGCTCACCGCTCAATACAGGTAGGTTTTTCAAAGAACAAACATATAAGTCTCACTTCGTCCTTAAATACCGAAAGCCTCCCGCTTCCGAATACACCATTCACGTTTACCTACAGTCTGCACAAAACAAAAAACAATCCGGCATGAACATCCCTACCTTCTTGCTAACACCCCATCAATCACCCCCTGCGGATGCCCGCTTGGCCGCGGCGCATCACCCGAAACCAGGTTGCCTTTTCTATCTACGATCAGATAGCGGGGAATGCCCGAGATATGATATTTCAAAGCTGCATCCGACGCGAAGCCCCTGGGCAGCATCACATGCAGGCCGGTAAATTCCCTTTGTTGTATAAACTTTCCCAGTAACTCCTTCGATTTATCGAATGATACCATCAGGAACACAATGTCTTTGCCCTTATACGCCTCCTGCAGTTTTTTCATATAGGGGATTTCAGCTACACACGGAGCGCAATTGGTGGCCCAGAAGTCCACATAAACCACCTTGCCCCTGAAGTCGGAGAGTTTCACTTCTTTTCCATTGAGGTCGGTTGCAGTGAAGTCATTTGCCGACCTGTCTGCCTCCTTCGTAGCTGCCAGTTTTTCTTTTATCCTGCTCAGGTATTTTTTGTCATTAAAGCCTCCACCCAGCTCATGTACCAGCCGTTCGGTTTTTGCATAAGTTGTGTCAAAAATGCCATTGCCTTTATTGCGGATAACGTTTTGTACTTCATGGTACAAAATGGTGTACAAGGCAAGATCAAAAACCGGTCCTGAAAAATATACCCTTGCTACCGAATCCTGTAAACGCACTTTCTCATAATAACCGGCGCCGATCGGTTTTTTGAATCCCATGGGTTCGACAAAATATTTTGGGATTTCCTGGAGCATAAAAATATAATGATCCACAATCAGGGCGTTGGTATCATTAAATGCGAACCGGTCAAGATATCGCCGGTAGGCAGGGTTGCTGAAAATGCTGTCATTGGCGTTTTTACCCCTCCACCCGAACTGCACCATGTTCACTGCGGCTTCATATTTCACGGCTTTTTCCGCGGCTCTTATGTAGGCAATTGAGGCAGGGTGAGCCTTGTAATAACGGTTGTAAAAAGCCAGCCCACTGTCCACCCAGTCCGACCAGTATTTGGCAAACTCAATATCTGTCCTGGTTTTGAGCGTGCCCTGCATCTCAGCTATCCGCGGATTCACAAATTGATACTGAAACTCAAACATCCCGCTGATGCCATTTTCTCCCTTGCCATTTACATTCAACTGATCTTTGTCAAATTCGATTGAAAGGCTGTCGCCCGGACCAATGAATTTGTTGGTAAACAACCACGACTCTCCATTCATTACATTTATACTGACCGGCTTATCAATATCCATTTCCACTTTGAAATTTCCATTCTGATCTATGGCGCTTTCCAGGTTGGTATGTGTCTGCTCAATATAGTCAAGCGGGCTGGCATAATACTGCACCGTCACCGTACTCTTTGGTCCATATTTAATATGCCCGGAAAGAATAGTTTTTACTGCACCCGAATAAAATGCCCGGGTCAGAATCAGAAATGTGATAATGATAATTTTGATGGCCTTCATTGATGTTTAATTTAGCGTTTAAAAGTTCAGATGAAAGTAAAATATTTTTTCAATATATAATAACTCCGTTTCCCTTTTTACTATCCCAATTCCCAATCCCCAAAAAACAAATTCCCAACCCATACCCAAGATTCCCCTCAAAAAATACGTCTATACTATTACAACCGCCTCCAACTATATGAAACAGATACTATTCTTCACCGCCATTTGCGCCTTTATCATCGGATGTAAAAAAACAACGCAACCGGTAAATTATGGAGTTTATGGCCTTCAGACCATCAATATACTTAACGATGGATTCAGTGTTGTTTCATTACCGCTCACCGTCAAATATGATGGCGATGCCGGCGAAAGGCACGAACTCATCACCCTTTCTGTTTCCGGTCTACCTGAAGGAATTACAATGGATACTGCCTGGCAGCATATTGGCTATCCCCCTTACGAAACACGTTTAATGCTGTTCGATACTACCGGTGCACGGGCGTTTCCCGGTACCTATACGCTTACACTAACTTCAGAAAGCAGCATCTCCGGCCGCAGAGATATGACATTTGATCTTACCATTACCAATCCGTCCGTATGTACGGGCAACCTTACCGGAAAATACTATTACTGTTATTCCTACTTCACCGGCACACCCTACACCGACAGTGTTAACAACGATCTCAGGATACCCAACAGGATATGGTTTACCAATTTTAATAACACCGGCGAAAAAGCTTATGCCGATATAAACTGTTACACAGAGTATCTTTCCGTACCCATGCAAATAATAAATGGAGTGACCTATTCAGGAGGTAATGTATGCAAGTATGCAAATGAAATGAGCCTTACGATTACGGCTCAGTCAGGCTCTAAATCTAATACCTGTGTCATCACAATGCACTAAATCTTACGAGTCTCGACTTACGGCTATTCAACCACAAACTTTCCCTTAAATACCTTCCCATCCTTACAGGTGATGCGATACAGGAAATTGCCTGCCGGGTATAGTTTCCGGTCCACCACGATATCCTTAGCCAGTATGTTCTCCTGGTGCGATATTAGTTTCCCGGTAGTAGTAGTTATGTCTATGTGCACGGTCTGGTATGCCTCTTCTTCGGGTAACAGAATTACCGATGTCTGAGCAGTCATAGGGTTAGGGTACATATGTGGCCAGGAAATGGTTTGGGTGGGAATACCCGTTACCGTGTTGTTCACTATCCTGTAGTAGAGATCACTATACAGGTCGCCGTTATTTATTGAACTGCCGGCTACAAGGTAGCCATTGTTGCCCTGTATCGCTATGCAGTTGGCGGTAGAATAGCTTCCGCCGCATACCTCATCATACAGCCTGTTACCCATGGCATCGGTAGTAAGTATATAAACAGTACCTCCCGGGTCATTTTGAAACGTTGTGCCACTGAAAATAAAGTTCCCGTCAGGTAATTCGGCAACATCGTGCAGCAGCATACTGTCCGTATTCATGCCGTAGGTTTTCTCCCAAAGCTGTTTCCCGTCTGCATCCAGTTTCACGATAAGGCCTTGTGGTTTGGACGTCATTGTTTGGGTAGTATAGCCTGCAAGCATATACCCGTTATCACTTGTGGGTAATATTTTAAAATACCGTGAATCCCCTTCACGCACATAACGTCTTGTCCATACAGTATCCCCATTGTCGGTGAGGCGCAGCAGCCATGCATCATGTTCCCCTTTGCCAAAACTGGTTGTCCAGCCTACAGCCAGGAATCCCCCTCTAGGCATAGCTGCAATTGAATAGGCATATTCTGCACCTGAACCTGCATAATATTTCTCCCAGATTTTTTCACCCATGCTGTTTGTTTTAACAAAATACACATGCCTGTTCCCATCTATACCTCCATTGCCATAACTGGCTGTGATGCCTGCAAAAACAAAAGATCCGTCCGGCATTTCAATAGTGCCTTCGCATATGTCGTCAAACTGTCCGCCATATATTTTCAGCCATAGCTTATTGCCCGCCTTGTCCACTTTCATCAGGAAGGCGTCGCAATCACTGGCGCCATAATCTTGTGTATGCCCCGACACCATGTAACCGCCATCGGCTGTCTGTATCACATTATTACCGCCTTCCAGTTTGGGACCGCCTTCTACCATTGTCCAAAGCATGTTGCCTGAAGCATTGGTTTTAATAACAATAATATCTCCATTTGGGTCTGTACCGCTTTGTGTAAGCCCCGTCAGGATATAGCCGCCATCAGTAGTGGCTGCTGCAGAATAGCAAACGTCATAACCCTTATTACCCCAGAATTTTTCAATTTTTTGCTGTGCATAAATTGTAGAAGACAACACAGGCAATGCCATAGCGGAAAGTAAAAGAAAGTATTTCATTGATTTAGTTTTGAAGTAAGTGTAAACAAATATAACGAAATAAGATGAGAAAATATTGTTTATTCTTATTCTATTTAATTTGTCTGGTTGAACGAACGTTGTATTTTTGATCTTATACCAGTTTCCAGATCATGTTTTTTTCTAAGAAAAATAGAGGTCCTGATGTAACCGACATTGTTTTCATGGGGGAGAGTGGCTGTAATAATGCCATTGCAAAATGGCTGCAGGATAATAATCAAGGGATTGTAGTTGCCTGGTTTCAGCATGAACTGGAGCAACTCAGAACCAAGCTAGGATCTTTTTCAGAGAACAGATTTGTCCTTGCCGACCGTTTAGTGTTTTCACTTGGCGCTCCCAAACCAATTTTATTTGCCGGTCATTATCCTATACATAGTCCCGAAATGGACCTCTGCGAAAAAACAGGGCTTGATAAAATGCTTGTTTATACACACCTCGATGCTCCGTTGTTTAAAATTTTCGGGTCCGACCGAATCAAAGAATTAATGATAAAAATGGGTATGAATGAAGATGAGCCGGTCAATCATTCAATGATCACATCCGCAATCATAAAAGCCCAGGAGAAAATAGCCAAAGAATACTTAACAGATATGCATTCGTCTTCCGAAGAGGAATGGTTCAGATTGAACATTACCGGGAAATAGCGGTTGGTGAACAGGTAGTAAAAACAGACGGCAGGGATTATTGATAGTAAATTGTATGATTTTATCTCTGAATTATGTCATGATCCTGAATGTAGCATCACCATTCGAATGAAAGATATGCTCTGCATCTTCGTGTTCGGTTATCTGCTCTCTTATATCAAGCGCCCCGCTATTCCTGATCAGCTCAATAGAAAAGTCATCACTGAACGTTACACCCCTGAAAACAATCTGTTTGTACGGCAGGAAGGAGTTATGGAAAGGCTTAACGATAATGCAATATTTGGGTGCACTTTCTTTCCGGTAATTTTTGGTTATCTCTTTTGGCGACTTAATAAGCATACCCGGCTCCGGGAGGTGTTTACATTCTGATTTGCGGGTAACTAGGTGCATAAGGATAAGATTTTAATTGTCATTAATTTGTTTTTTTAATGTTCCAAATTGCTGATAAATATTTTCAAATGTTCGAAAAGCTTTCAAAATCCCCGATAAAGCTAATGCTAACTATTGAATAACAAAAATTATGCCTAACCATTAACAAATATATTTAAAATTAACTTAAAAGGTAGTGCAAATGAATTTATTGTATTTTTAATATAGATTTAAAAAAACGACTATTCTTGTAATGCAAGTGTTTCTACATTTTTCCACAAGAACTGCAAAGACACAATCGAATAACAGCATGTACCTACATCTTTTTTGGACAATTGTTCTATTTATTTATCTTTGCCCCCGATTTCACTATGAAACTACATATACTTGCTATTGCAGCACATCCTGATGATATTGAACTGAGTTGTTCCGGAACATTGACAAAGCATGCACTTGCAGGCCAACCGGTCGGCATTGTTGACTTAACCCAGGGAGAACTGGGAACCAGGGGCTCCGTGGCTTTAAGGTACAAAGAAGCCGAACTGGCCGCGGAAATAATGGGGGTAAAGGTGCGTATGAATGCCCGTATGGCAGATGGCTTTTTCCGGAATGATGAAGATAACCAGAAGCAATTAATCAGTTATATCCGCCATTTCAAACCGGAGATTGTATTGGGTAACACCTTATCCGACCGCCATCCCGATCACGGGCGCGGAGGCAGGCTTATTTCCGATGCCTGCTTTCTGTCAGGACTTATTAAAATCGAAACAGAATGGGATGGGGTTGCACAGGAGCCATGGCGGCCTAAACGGGTTTACCATTATGTACAAGACCGCCACATCGAGCCTTCATTTATTGTTGATATATCATCAACCTATGAAAAGAAGCTGGCAGCTATCAGGTGTTATAAAAGCCAGTTTCATGACCCGTTATCATCTGAGCCTGATACCTATATATCCTCTGAAAAATTCCTGAATCTCATCATTTACCGTGATGCCCTGATGGGCAAACGCATTGGCGCAGAATACGGTGAAGGCTTCGTTTCAGAAAACGTACCGGGTATTGACAGCCTCGATGATTTGCTGTTGCCGGAAATACCCTGATTTATTTTCGGTTTTTTTATTTTTTGGTATGCAATTTGCACTACTGTTGGTTAGCGGCATGTTTTAACAAAATATTGGCGGTCGCCACAATAAAACCCAAAATTTAAAGTTATTAAGATAATGATAAAGATATCATCTGTAATTATAACCTATAATGAAGAGCACAACATAGCCCGGTGCATTGAATCTGTGAAGGATGTTGCAGATGAGATCATCCTGGTTGACAGCTACTCCGACGACAAGACTGTAGCCATCGCCGAATCCTACGGAGCTAAGGTTTATTATCGCCACTTTAAAGACTTCGGAGACCAGAAGGCCTTTGCCATAGCCCAGGCTTCCAATGATTATGTGCTCTCCATAGATGCCGACGAAGTGCTCTCTGATGAACTCCGCGAGAGCATCCGGAAAGAGAAACTTCAGCCCCGCTTCGAAGCATACAATGTGAACATACTCGCCAATTATTGCGGCCAGTGGATACGCCATTGCGGATGGTACCCGCAGCCCAAGCTGCGCCTGTTCAATAAAAGGATATGCGGTATCAACGCCAATAAAGTACATGAGAGCATAGTGGTTAAAGAAGTAAACATCAAAGTAGGCTTCCTGGATGGCAATATTTTACATTACAGCTACAAAACTATCTCAGACCATACCAAGAAAATAGAACTTTACTCTGAACTGGCCGCCCGCAATGCCATTGAGCAGGGCGAGCGCATCTGGCTCATAAAAATACTCCTTGGCCCTACCTGGAAATTCATTTACAACTTCTTTCTCCGCGGCGGCTTCCTCGATGGCTACCTCGGCTATGTGATCTGCAAGAATATCGCATACGCCGGATTCATCAAGTATGTAAAGATCAAGCTTTACTCACGGAATATGCAGCAGAGTATACCTGAGCCGGTGCCGCATTGATTAGTTAGCTAAAATTATATCAATTCAGAAACATCAATTTTATTGGTCTTCACCAGTTTCCATATCCGTTTCTTCAGGAGCTTATTATATTTCTGCGACAGCATACCATAATTATTCAGCAGCAACCGCGCTTTTTCCATTTTTATAATAGCAGCTTTGGCTTCTTCAATAGATGCGAAAACAGGTTTTTCCATTTTGTGTTGATTAATGGGTTATGTTGTAATTTAATGCTTTATTTATGTTATTTCTCTATGCGCTTTTCCTTAATTCCTTCTGATTACCTCCAATGCCGGAGCAACCGGATGCGCTATGTTAACATCCGGAACAATGGGATTTTTGTTATAGTTTAGCTTTTACCAAAGAATTCTTCTAAATAATACGTCTATTAGTATGGATAAGATAGACGGCTATGAATTTATTGACAATTAATTAAATGGCAATGATTAATTTTAATTTAACCCAGTAATTCCATGAAAAATAGCATTGTAATTATTTTTCTTATTTCTACTGCAACATTTGGGCAGCAATCTGGATTGTTGCCATTCAGAAATGATATTACCATTTCAGACCAGATAGGTAATCCCAATGATTCGTTTGCTTTTTATTTCCCTTCTGTAGTATTCAGAGACAGCACACAATTTGCTAAATATTATGATGCTGAAGAAGGTTTTGTAAGGGGGACTTCTGTATGTAAGGATTTAACTACAACAAAGAATGAAATAAGCAAAAATCACCATATACCTTTTGACTCAATCACGGAGAGTTACAGTTTTAAAATCGACACTTTTTTAATACAGTGGTTTTCTTATGAATTGTATAAAATGAAAGAACCTGTATTATTTAATTATTCATTGGGTAAGGAAATTTACAGGTTTACCTGGCTAAGGTCATTTCACAGACCAGTGGTGATAAAAATAGAAAAAGACGAAAATAACATTTTTATTAGCAGCAAAATGCTGCAATGGCAGGTGAATCTGCCATTTTTTAAATCCTATGACGAACATGGGAATGAAATTCTGTATGATAACAGTATTCCATTCGAAGTCAATAAAACGATGATCATAAGAAAGACTTCATTCAACAGCTTTATTTATTTACTAGATCAACTGAAAATAACTTCTGTTCCATATCGGCCTTATAGTCCCTGCATGATCGGATGTGATGGATCGGAGTGGATTTTTGAAATACAAAATAACTCCGGCTATTATTGTATAACAAGGTGGTCTCCGAAAAAAGGGACGCCATTAAGGAGGATCGGGGAACTATTGATACAGATGGGGGGATTTGAGGATGAAAAAGTATATTAAATATTCACAAAACAAGAAACTACCAAACCTACCTTTCCACAATCCCCTTTATCTTTTCCATAAAGGTAGGCATACCATCCCGTGAATGTTTATATCCATCATCTGTGGCATAGCCTTTCTGGATCCAGGAGAGTGTGGTGAGTTGATCGGCTTTCTTTTCAATGAGGTAGGTGATTGTGGAATAATTTTCGGGTTTGTCTTCAATGCCGGTAAAGGCGCTCCAGTAGGTGTAGCTGATTTTATGAAGTGGAATGTTTTCTAATATTTTGCCATGGTCTCGGTATTTTTGTACGTTATATTCACCTTGGAAAATGATGTTGCTGCCGGGCTGCCAGTTGGTGATGGTTTCGGTGCCGAACAGATATTCTTTTATAATAACCGGGTTGGTCATTACGTCCCATACTTTTTCGGGCGTGGCGGTTATGTCGGTGGTTCCAGTTGCCAAGAGGTCGTGATTCATGATTTTGTGTTCTGATTGATGTATGGCAAATGTAATAAAGGTTCCTTTTACTTTTTCGGTGTCATTTGCTGGAAGAATAACCTGATTTTGTGTTTTATGTCAACAATAAGTAACTTTACAAAAAAACCAGCAATGGTAATTACAACAACAGACATACAACTTTTCCAAATCCTGAAGCAAAAGCTTGGTGAGCAGGAAGCTGAGGCGTTGGTGAGTTTTGTTGATGCGAAGATTAAAGAGGCTAATGATGAAAATCTGAAAGTTCTGGCCACGAAAGAAGACGTTGCTGCTGTTAAACAAGAGGTTGCAAATTTGCGCGGCGAGTTAAAAGCAGAAATCGCTAATGCTAAAGCCGATACTTTAAAGTGGTTTCTTGGTGCATTTATGGCTTTGGTGATGATGATAATAGGACTTTATTTTAAGAAATAAACCGTAATTGCTGGTTCTTGAATTTTTACAACACCGCACGCCGAAATTATTTTAAATAAAAATAATTTTTATCATTAATATTTTTCTAAACTTTGATACTCCGTCCTCGCAGGGTCTCCTACTGCATAGCCCGGCGCGATGGCAGGGACCCGGCGACATCAGGGTACTGACGCTGATGTGCTGCAATCCCCTGTCATTTTGACTTCTTGTAAAACTATTCTAACCTTGATTTGGTTTGCGGCTTGTGTGAAATACGGAGTTGATTACGACTTCATTTCCGGTGCCTTCATAGATAATAATAAAAGGAAAACGTTGCAATGCGGCGCGTCTGGCATAGGCGTTGTACCAGCCGAATGTCTGGGGATTCATTTCTAATTGTTTATAATAAGCATGTAACTCGTCAAGGAATTCGTCTCCTAATCCGGATTTTTGATCCTCTTACCACCAGTATGCATTGTCAACGTCATCTTCGGCTTCGGGTAAGACCGCGAGATAGTAGGGTATCATGCACGCTTCCGTTTGTTCCGTACCCGGTCGTGAACTTCCTGCCAGGGGCTTGGCTTTGACGTGCCATTCAGGTAATTCTGGTGGCGTTCTTCTACAATTCTGGCATGCTCATCGGTAAGATCATAAGAATGTTCATTTAAGTTGCCTTCCATTAGCGTATATAAAGCGTTCACTTTTTCATCCTCCGCGTCGGCAAGCCAGATTATCAATTGCTGCCTTTTTTCCGTATTGGTCATAACCGGGTTATTTAAACAAATTTAATGAATTTCTGTTGTTTAAAACAATTTTGCCCGGATGTCATGTGTTGGCGAAGCCACTGGTTGCGCAGGCTTTGGTTGGGCGGAGTGCTTGGGCCGGGCAAACCACCCCTGTCTAAATTCAAATCCTTCGGTTTGAACTTAGCCTGTCCCGCTCCTTGATGGTTCGGCAAATGCTCACCATGTGGGAGGGGAGTTGGCTCTGCTGCGTGTGGCGTATGCGCGAGTAGACCACCTCCCCCTCCGGGTTGAGCTGCGCTCGTTCACTGGCGTTCATCCTAAAAACAGGAGGAGAGTTGCCATACTGCGTGTTTCGTAGGACACGTGATTTGCTCAATATAGATATATTGCACAAGCGTGCCATGGCCACTGAAGGTGATAGTAGTCCGGTCGTTTGGACCAGCCGTCGCTTGAAAAAAGCTATGGCTGGCGAAGCCTCCTTTCGCAACGGAGGACACCACCTGCAAAACCTGCGCAATTTCCGTTTTTTTACTTAAGTTTGTAAATAGTTACTATTTCTTAACAATAAGCAGTTTAGTAAATTGACCTTGTGCGGGTGGAGACAACGATAGTTGGTGGTTTTTTTATTTTTTTTGGATAGGGTTTTTTGAACGGTGCTCTATATAAACGTATTTAGATGGGATGTGGTTCATGCGGAACCGGCGCCGATGGCAAACCGGGCGGCTGCAAGGGGAACGGTGGGTGCAGCACGGGCGGCTGTAACCGCCTTAATGTGTATGACTGGCTGAATGCCCTGCCTTTGCATGACGCAGCCAAGCCTTATCCGGTAGTTGAGATAACCTTCAACAAGGGTAGCCGGAAGGAATTCTTCAGAAATAATACACATCATCTGCTCGATAAGGGCAACTGGTTTGCCGTGGAAGGCGTTGGCGGATATGATGTGGGACAGGTGAGCCTTACGGGCGAACTGGTGAAACTGCAACTGAAAAAGTATGGGGTGCGGGAAGCGGAAGTTTCGAAACGCATTCTTCATCCGGCAACAGATGAGGAACTGGAACAGGCTACCAAACAAAAAGACCGTGAGGCCGAAGTGCTCATTCGCTCACGCGCCATTGCCCGCAGCCTGAACCTGGACATGAAACTCTGCGAGGTAGAGATACAGGCTGACAGCAAAAAAGGCACTTTCTTTTATACAGCCGACCAGCGTGTTGACTTCCGCGAACTGATCAGGGTATATGCCACCGACTTCAAAATGAAGGTGGAAATGAAGCAGATCGGGGCAAGACAGGAAAGCGGCAAGGTAGGCGGAATCGGGTCGTGCGGACGTGAATTATGCTGCAGCACCTGGCTTACAGATTTTAAATCTGTGAATACAACTGCTGCCCGCTACCAGAATTTATCCATCAACCAGACCAAACTATCCGGCCAGTGCGGGCGACTGAAATGCTGCCTCAACTATGAACTGGATACCTATATGGACGCCTTATCCGTATTCCCGGATCATGCAGAGAATTTAGAGACCATTAAAGGGGTTGCCCACCTGCAAAAAAGAGATATTTTCAAGAACCTGATGTGGTATAGCTATTCAGATAATAATAAACAATTTCCACTATCCATAGAGCGGGTAAAAGATATACAAAAGCTCAATAAACTGGGACAGAAAGCGGAAGAACTGCAACCTGTGGAACTGGAAACAAGAGAGAGCAAGAGTGGCAAGGTAGCGGATATGGGGTATGTGAATGATGTGGGAATCATGACATTGCGCTCCCTTGAAAAGAATAGTAAAAAGAAAAAACCGGGAGGAAATAAAGGAGCCGGAGCCGGAGGTGGTGGACAGCAGGGCAGCAGGCCGCAAAATGCAGGTAATAAACCCCACGGAGGAAACCAGCCTCAGCAACCAAAAGGCCCGCAACAGGCCAGGAGCCCGCAACAACCCAAGGCTCCGCAGCCTGCAGGTAGCGGACAGCCACAGCAAAACAGACCTCAGCAGGGAAATAAACCACAACAAAACAGGCCTCAGCAGCCACCTAAACAGGGTCAACCCCAAACACCTAAACCACCGCAGCAACAAAAGCCTAACCAGCAGCAAGGACCAAGACCTCAGCAACAGCCACAAAATAAACCACAAGGTGAGGCCGGAGGCCAGGATCCGAAACCGCCGAGAGGACCAAGACCCAACCGGCCAAACCGACCCAACCGGCCACACCCGGAAGGGAACAGGCCTCCCCGTGCGGATGGTGAGGCTGTAAGTAAGCCGCCTGAAGCAGGGGCATGATCGTGGAATTTGGAGTTTGTAATTGGTAACCTACCTACCGGCAGGCGGGTTTGGATTACTTCGTGCTTATGTTAAGGCTTAGCTATGATAGAATAAGATTTGCGAAAGCGGATTTTGTTTGATTACCTTTGCGCCCGAAATAAAGATTATTCATTTTAAATGGACGCAGGACCGGGACATAGTTGCCTATTAACTAACAGAAATAATGCTGTTGATACTTCCCATATTACCATATGCTATAGAATGCAGGAAAATGCCACATGGCATGCCCGGAGCTTTTTTGTTTCTGCGGTGTGCTATTGATCGCGTCAATGCGGAAGCCGGAAAGTTAACTCCACGGGTCTATTCGTTTATCACTTTAAGTTTACTGCTTACCCAATATTGTAATTACTCCTTTCATGTGCCATAAAGGCATGATATTAATGTATGTTTCACATACGATTCTGAATTTTCAGGTATAGTTATTGCCTGTAACCGGGTTTAAATATTGATAACATTGGATTTTTGTAATCAGGTAGTTGCAGGTAAAGGCTAGTACCTGTAGTATACATCCAATAAAATTATTTTCAGATGGAACCATTGAATCTTAAGGAACAAATGAAATCAAAAATTCCTTTTTCCAAGTTCGGGAAAGGTGGCTTTGATCCTGTAGCAATGAAGAAGCTTAAAGACGTATCAGGAAGTGATCCTGATGCTTATTTGTCATTGCTAGGCAGCGATATGAACGGGCTTACTGACAGCCAGGTGAAAATAAAACGGGAACAGGCAGGACTTAATGAAATATGGCACGAACAAGCTCAGGCCTGGTATATACAATTGTTGCTTTCCTTTATTTTCCCGTTTAATGCAGTGCTTGTTACTATTGCTGCAGTTTCATATATAACAGATGTGCTGTTTGCAAAACCGGAAGACCGGGATTACAAGACTATCATTTTATTAACGATAATGATATTGCTCAGTTCACTGATCCGGTTCTGGCAGGAATACAGGAGCAACAAAGCTGCAGAGACCCTGAAAGGAATGATAAAAACTACCGCAACAGTATTGAGGCAGGAAGGGTTACGGATGAGCAATAAAAAAGAGATTGACATTAAAGAATTAGTTCCGGGCGATATAGTTTTTCTTTCAGCGGGAGACATGATACCTGCGGATTGCCGGGTGATCCAATCCAAAGACCTGTTTATTAGTCAGTCCATGCTGACAGGGGAATCATTACCAGTTGAAAAAAGAAATCTTGTTGTAACAGAAACAGAGAAAAAATCGCCGCTTGAGTTAGATAACATTTGTTTTATGGGAACGAATGTGGCGAGCGGCACTGCAAATGCAATCGTTGTAACCACGGGTAACCAGACTTATTTCGGCTCACTGAGCAGAGCTATTACAAGCAAGAGCGTTGAAACCAGTTTCGACAAAGGCGTAAAAAGTGTAAGCTACCTGCTCATCCGTTTTATGCTGGTAATGGTGCCATTGGTTTTCCTTATAAATGGCTTCACAAAACACAACTGGCTGGAAGCTCTTCTGTTTGCTATCACGGTTGCTGTGGGCTTAACCCCGGAAATGCTGCCTATGATTGTTACCACCAATCTGGCAAAAGGGGCTGTTAACATGAGTAAGCAAAAAGTGATTGTTAAACGGTTGAATGCTATTCAGAATATTGGCGCTATGGATGTGCTGTGTACGGATAAAACCGGTACACTGACCCTTGATAAGATTGTATTGGAAAGGCACATGAATGTTTATGGTGTGGAGGATGACCAGGTGCTGAACTGGGCATATCTGAACAGCTATTACCAGACGGGACTGAAAAACCTGCTCGACGTTGCTGTGCTTGACCACGCTGAAATACATGAACTGCTGCATGTAGATGAATCGTATAAAAAAATTGATGAGATTCCGTTCGATTTTCAGCGGCGGCGAATGAGTGTGATACTTGATGTACCCGGCCATAAGCACCTGATGATATGCAAGGGCGCTGTCGAAGAGATGCTGGAAGTATGCACACATGCTATTGACCCTGGCGAGGATAATGCGATTGAATTTGCGACTGACGAGATAATACCTATAGATGCAGCAATGCGGGAGAAGATTTTGAAGATGAGCCGCAAGCTGAATGAAGATGGATTGAGAGTTCTGATAGTAGCCATTAAAGAATATGAAGAAAGGCCATTAACCTATTCGGTAGCCGATGAGTGTAATATGATATTGACTGGATTCATCGGGTTCCTTGATCCTGCGAAGCCTTCGGCCCAACCGGCGATACAGGCATTGCAGAAGTTAGGTGTATCATTAAAAATCCTTACAGGGGACAACGAAATTGTCACTAAAAAAATATGCAAGGATGTAGGGGTTACAATAAATAACATCCTGCTTGGAGATGAACTGGAAAATATCAGCGATGAAGATTTGACAAAGCGTATTGACGACATAAACATTTTTGCCAAGTTAAGCCCTTTCCAGAAAAGCCGGATCATTAAGGTATTGCAGGCCAAAGGGCATACGGTTGGTTTTATGGGAGATGGCATTAATGATGCTGCTGCCCTGCGCGATGCGGATGTGGGAATTTCTGTTGACACGGCAGTAGATATAGCCAAAGAAAGCGCGGATATCATTTTGCTGGAGAAAGACCTGATGGTGCTTCGCAAGGGCGTGCTCTATGGCCGCAGAACGTTTGGCAACATCATTAAGTATATCAAGATGGCTGCAAGCAGCAATTTTGGGAATATGTTCAGCGTATTGGGCGCAAGTGCATTACTGCCTTTCCTGCCTATGTTACCCATCCAGATCCTGATGCAGAATCTGCTTTATGATATATCTCAGATATCCATTCCCTGGGATACTATGGACCGGGAATATCTTGATATTCCACGCAAATGGGACTCAAAAGGAATTGGCAAATTTATGCTATTCATTGGACCCATAAGTTCCGTATTCGATTATGCGACTTTTGCAGTAATGTACTGGTTTTTTAAAGCAAACACACCGGACCACCAGTCCTTGTTTCAATCAGGCTGGTTTATTGAAGGGCTCCTTTCCCAAACGCTTATTGTACACATGATACGAACCAGGAAGATACCCTTTATCCAGAGTTGGGCAACTGCTCCTGTTGTAGCGCTCACATCGCTGATAATGCTTATTGGTATTTTCATCCCGTTCTCACCATTTGCGGCAGCATTCAAAATGAGCGCATTACCATGGAGTTATTTCCCCTGGCTGTTCGGCATATTGTTTAGTTATTGCCTGTTGACCCAATTGGTGAAAACATGGTTCATAAAGAAGTTTGATCACTGGTTATGAGCAGGAAATTAATTAATTGGATTCTGGCAATAGTTGTGTTGATCGTACTGCTTATCACTGCAGAATTATTGAGCAGATATCTTAAACAATGAAATTATTGCCGGGGGTGAAAGCCCATTTAGTTTTTTGCAATAAATCTTTTGAAAAACAGGAACAAACTTTTTTACTATTCAAACAATAAAATGAAGAGAATAATAATTTTTTGTGTGCTTAGCCTGGTTTTGTTTCGAACGTCAGGATATGCCCGGAATAATACTGACTCCCTGCCGCAAAAAGAAAGGTTCAGTTATCATTTCCAGATCACAACCATCGGGCAGCACCAGTTACCGTTTAACGACCCCTACAAAGGAAAGCTAAGCATGATATCAAAGGAGGAGTTCAGATTGTCCGTTACTTCTACGCTTTTCCTGGGAGCCAGGTTATGGAAGGGTTGTGAAATTTATTTTAATCCTGAGCTAAGTGGCGGAAGGGGAATAGGTTCTACTTCCGGGATAGCAGGTTTTCCCAATGGTGAAACATACAGGATAGGAAATCCTGAACCTGTTGTTACAGTTTCCCGTATTTTTCTCAGGCAAACGTTTAGTTTATCCGGGGACCGGGTTGCAGTTGATGGCGCACAAAATCAGTTGCAGGGTTCTGCGCCCGCAAGCAGGCTTACCCTTACGTTTGGAAAGTTTTCCATCACAGATATGTTTGACCTGAATAGTTATAGCCATGACCCAAGAAATCAGTTTTTCAATTGGGCTATAATGAGCGCCGGTGCATGGGACTATCCTGCGAACACGAGGGGATACACATATGGATTTGTAGCTGAACTCATCAAACCTGACTGGGGATTAAAAGTTGCAACCACAATGGTTCCGGAAGTAGCAAACGGGCCTTATATGGATCTGCATTACGGCGAGGCGCATTCAGAGACTATTGAATTTGATAAAAAGTATACAATAAAAAAGAAAACAGGTGTTATAAGGTTGATAGTCTATAATACATTTGCCCGCATGGGCAATTATGAACAGGCAATAGCAGAGAATCCGGTCCAGCCAGATGTAACGCAAACAAGGGCGTATGGCAGAACCAAGACTGGCTTTGTAGTTAATGCCGAACAGCAGTTGAATACTAATGCGGGTATATTTGGTAGAATAAGCTGGAATGATGGCAAAAATGAAACATGGGCATTTACCGAAATAGACCAGTCTGTTAATGTTGGTGTGCAATTAAAGGGCAATACCTGGAAGCGGGAAAATGACATGGCTTGTGTTGCAATACTTGTAAATGGTATATCAAAGCCACATAGAACTTACCTTGCAGATGGCGGCTATGGTTTTATTATAGGTGACGGGCAGTTGAACTACGGGTTAGAGTCAATAGTGGAAGTTTATTATAGCGCTAAACTCTTTAATAACTTCTGGATATCCCCTGATTACCAGTTTATTTTAAATCCGGCTTACAATAAGGACAGGGGACCAATTAACGTTATTGGCGTAAGAGGACATTTAGAATTTTAGGAAAAAGAAACCCACAGCTTTCACCATGGGTTTTATTATGTTGGTATGTCTCGCAAACTTTCGACTTACGACTTAGTTGGCGTACTCGCTCAGGAATTTGATACGCATCATTTTCAGATGTTCAATGCTCACATCCTGATCTTTAAATTCTTCAAAAGCATGGTCCATGTTATCATCATGGCTGTTACGGAAATAGTCGAAGATATCTTCCTGTTCATCTTCGTCAAGTTCCTGCTCCAGGCAGTAATCAAGATTCAGTTTGGTGCCGCTAGCCACAATGGTTTCCATTTCCACAAGCAGGTCGGGCAAGGAGAGTCCTTTGTTTTTAGCGATGGTTTCAAGTGGTATCTTTTTATCAATATTCTGGATAATGAACACCTTCATACCGCTCTTATTCACCACGCTCTTCATTACAAAATCGTCGGGCTTTACTATGTCGTTTTCCTCAACGTATTTTCCAATCAGATCAACGAATTTACGGCCATAGCGCAGCGCCTTACCCTTACTTACGCCCTGTATTTTTTCCAGTTCTTCAAGCGTAGTAGGATAGTTGGTAGCCATATCTTCCAGCGAATTCTCGAGGAAGATGACGAATGGGGGCAGATTCTTTTCACGCGCCACAGTTTTGCGCATATCCTTCAGCATTTCAAACAGTACAGGGTCAGTTGTAGCCGGGCCGCCACTGCCACTCACTTCTTCATCATCGCCGGTAGCTTCTACATACTGGTGATTGAGCGCCACCTGTATGGAGTAGGGTTTCTTTAAGAACTTCCTGCCTTTATCTGTTATTTTCAGTAAGCCATATTCTTCAATATCCTTCCGGATCATGCCTTCCAGCATCATCTGCCGGACGAGTGAATTCCAGAAGTTGGCATCCATTTTCATGATCAGGCCTTTACCGAATGATTTCAGTTTTTCATGCCTGAAAGTCTGCACCTGGGGGTTTGCCCTGCCAAGTATAATATTCACTACATAGTCTATACCGAAGCGCTCATCGAGTTCTTCTATAGCGTCGAGTGTTATTTTTACACTGTCTTTAACTTCCAGTTTTTCTTTCGGATGCAGGCAGTTATCGCAATGCCCGCAATTGGCCTCTTTGTATTCTTCCCCAAAATAGTGAAGCAACAGCCTGCGGCGGCATACGCCGCTTTCTACATAAGCAAGGGTTTCGGAAATAAGCTGGCCACCCATTTCACGCTCGCTCAGCGGCTTATCGCGCATCAGGTGTTCCAGTTTCTGAACATCTTTATGAGAATAGTAAAGAAGGCATTTCCCTTCCATACCATCGCGCCCTGCCCTGCCTGTTTCCTGGTAGTAGTTTTCAAGCGATTTAGGAACGTTGTAATGGATCACAAAGCGCACATCGGGCTTATCTATGCCCATACCGAATGCAATGGTAGCCACAATCACATCCACTTTCTCCATCAGGAACTGGTCCTGCCGCTGCGACCTTAGCGGACCTTCCAGTCCGGCATGGTAGGCAACGGCGGTTATGCCATTGGCCTGGAGTGTATTTGCAAGCTCTTCAGTAGTTTTCCGGTTAAGCGTGTAAATAATACCACTTTTACCCTTCATGGTATTAATGAACTTAACAATGCTCTTAAGCGTTTGTTCCTTCGACCCTTTGGGAACGATTTCATAATAGAGGTTCGCCCTGTTGAATGAGTCAATGAAGATATTTGCATTCTGGAGCTCCAGGTTCTTAACGATATCATCCTGCACTTTTGGAGTAGCAGTAGCTGTAAGCGCAATGATGGGCAGATCAGGATTGATCATATTGATCATGTCGCGCAACTTGCGGTATTCGGGCCTGAAATCGTGCCCCCATTCTGAAATGCAATGCGCCTCATCCACCGCGATAAAAGAAATAGGCAGATCTGAAAAGAAGGAAATATTTTCCTGCTTGGTAAGTGTTTCGGGGGCCACATACAGCATCTTGGTAGTACCGTCAGTAAGGTCGGCTTTAACCTTTTTCTGCTGCACCTTACTGAGGGTGGAATTCAAAAAATGCGCTATATTATCCTGCGAACTATAACCACGGATCAGGTCCACCTGGTTCTTCATCAGCGCTATCAGCGGTGATACAATAATTGCAACCCCTGTGCTCAGCAGAGCGGGCAACTGGTAACAAAGCGATTTGCCGCCACCGGTTGGCATTATTACAAATGTGTCCCGTCCTGAGAGTATGCTCTTAATAATTTTTTCCTGCTCGCCCTTAAATGTATCGAAACCAAAATATTTCTGAAGTTCCTTTTTGATATTCAATTTAGCATTAGCGTTAGTAACGGCTTGTGCCTGCATAAGTGTTTTTTTTACTATAAAATTAGATCAATCAACTACAAATCTGATAGGAGTGATTTTTTTAAGTTTGCGAATTTACGACAGTTAAGGTACATAAAATTCGATTAAAATGCAAGAGTTTTGTTATAAAATAAATTAATTAATAGGTAATACGCGTTATTATATGCGTATATCGCAAATTTGATATAAAATATACGCTACAATGGGCATTGGGATTCAGGCATATTTACGCACTTCAAGCTTGTCGGGACATTCTGCGAGTAATTCTGTCACCGTTTTCTTTAGTTTGGGATGTTCATACAAACCGGCAATTTCCGCCAGTGGTACCAGGGTAAACCGGCGAAGATGGAGGAAGGGATGAGGTATGGTCAGCCCTGGGAATTCTGTTATTTCGTTATTAAATAAAAGTATATCTATATCCAGTGTACGTTGGCCCCATTTTATCTCGCGCTGCCTGCCAAGGGTGGTTTCTATATATTGAGTTTCAGCCAATAATTCAGTTGGGGTTTTCGTCGTTTGTAAAAGAATCACCATATTTAAAAAGGCTGGTTGCTCGGTGATGCCCCATGCCGCTGTTTCATAAACCGATGATCTGGAAGTGACAGTACCACCGTTTTTCTCAAGCATGGTAATAGCAGTATGCATTAATTGCATCCTGTCGCCATCGTTGCTGCCTAATAAGAGGTATGCATTGTTCATTGGGGGATGCAAAGGTAGTTTTTTGGTTAATAGGTTGAATAGTTGACAGGTTGATATGTTGAGGCGTGAGTAATTTGTATTAAGCCCATATTTTTTGCACCTTTAATACCTATTTACTGACAGCGCCTATGGTTTTCAGCAGTATCCTGTTCCTGTTCTATTTTCTGCCACTTTTTATTCTGGTATATTACCTGGCAGATAAAAGGTTTAAAAATGCAGTTATTTTATGCGGCAGCATAGTATTTTATGCATGGGGCGCTCCTGTATTTATTTTTGTTCTTTTAACCACCACCATTGTTGATTTTTATATGGTACGCCTGATGGCGGCACAGCCTCCCGGCAGGCGCCGCATTGCCCTGATGTGTGTTTCCCTGTGCATTAACCTGGGTCTGCTTATCTATTTTAAGTACAGTAATTTTTTTGTAGAAAATATTAATCTGCTCTTGTCGCAGTTTGGTGTAAAAGAGCTCATCTGGACAAAGCTGGTTCTGCCAATAGGTATATCGTTCTATACTTTTGAAACCATCACTTACGTTGTTGATGTGTATAGGGGGATTCACAAACCTTTGCGCAATTTCTGGGATTATCAATTGTATATTATTTTGTTTCCGAAGCTGATAGCAGGCCCTATTATCCGGTTTCATGATTTTGCCGACCAGATTTACGATCATACAGAGTTTGAAACCCCTGATAACAGGTTACAGGGATTATACCGGTTCTTTATCGGGTTGGGGAAAAAGGTTCTGTTTGCAAATGTAATGGGAGCGAGCGCCGATCTGATATTTGCCCTTCCTCACGAGCAGTTGGGCACAGTTACCGCATGGGCAGGCGCTTTAAGTTACGCCTTCCATATTTATTTCGACTTCTCCGGCTATTCCGATATGGCTATCGGCCTGGGGCTTATGATGGGCTTCCGTTTCCCTGAGAATTTCAATAACCCATATACAGCTGTATCCATAACAGACTTCTGGCGAAGGTGGCATATGACGCTGGGCAACTGGATGCGGACTTATTTATACATACCGCTGGGCGGGAACAGGGTGAAAACAAAATGGCGGTTGTACCTCAACCTGTGGCTGGTGTTTCTTGCATCCGGCTTGTGGCACGGGGCTGCATGGGGTTTCGTGATATGGGGAGCTTATCATGGTTTTTTCCTGGTTATGGAGCGGCTTTTCCTTGGCAAGTGGCTGGCGCGCATGGGTAAGGCAGCGGTCATTTACACCTTTCCGGTAGTGCTGGTTGGATGGGTGTTTTTCAAAGCAGAACGCCTGAATGTGTCATTAAGTTATTTGCAAAGGATGTTTACCTGGCATATGGCTACCGGTGCCTGGAGACCAGACAAGGAATACCTGACCTTCCTGGTTATAGCCTCATTTTTTTCTTTTTTCACGATACCTGAACTTGGAAAGAAGCTACAGCAAAAAGTATTTTACAATAACCATTCTATAAAGATGCATTTTGCAATGGCGACAATTGTTCTTCTGCTCTGTTTCATATCGGCAGGACGCATAACAACCTCTTCTTTTAACCCCTTTATTTATTTTAGATTTTAACCATGGAGACTAAAATTAAAAAAGGGCTATTGTTATTTATAGTGGTCATCTTGTTATTGCCGCTTTTGCAGCATTCCTTTTCTATTATTGTAAGTGGTCCGCTCAATGGGCTTTATGCTGAGGTGCCGGATACAGCATTTTCATTGAAGAAATGGTTAAACGGATCGTACCAGCATCAAAAAGAGCTATACCTGAATGAAAAAACAGGTTTCAGACCCGATATGGTGCGGCTGAATAACCAGATAGACTTTTCCCTGTTTGATAAATGTCATTCTGGCTGGACAATACTAGTGTCATGTCACGCATGAATTGACGGATAAAGTTTTAATAATTTCACCCTTGCATCCTCACAGGTGAAGTGCCATTTTATTTTGGCTTCCTTATTGTTCCGG
>CAIMDZ010000034.1 GCA_903839875.1 uncultured Bacteroidota bacterium | reverse complement strand
TTAAATAGCTTGCTATTCGCAGATTTTGCGCCTCGCATAAAAGAAAAATAACTATCCAACTTCGTAGGATTTATTTTGACATCTTCACTAATTAATATAACTTTACTTAATTAAGAAGAATTTTTTGGCAGTGAATATTTGCTCATATTATTAACTCATTATTTTTATCAGGATTTTTCAAAAGTAGATATCATTAACTATGAAAAAAACAACCAAAGGTCTCTTATTATCGGTATTCGTAAGTATGATGTGCGTACCGGTTTTTGCCCAGCAAAAAGTATTTACTGCACCATCTTCAGCCGATGCGATGCAAAACCCGTTTAACGGTAATGCAGGTGCAACAACAAATGGTAAGGCAACATACACCACCTATTGCGTTCCATGCCACGGTGATAAGGGAAGGGGTGATGGTGTTGCGGCCGCAGGGCTTTCAAAACCACCGGCTGATCACTCATCGGCTAAAGTTCAGGCTCAGACCGACGGCGCATTGTTTTGGAAGATATTTACAGGTAACAATCCTATGCCCTCTTATAAAATACTTTCCCAGACACAGATATGGGAATTAGTGAATTACATTCGTACTTTGTCAAAGGCAAAGAAAAAATAACACCTTATTTCCGATAAAGGATACGAACTTATACCAATTCCTCCAAAGGTGCGATAGTTTTCATATTGCGCCTTTATTTTTGCATCAATTTAAGCCCCCGGGTAAAAGACCATAAAAGAAGTGTTTATGAAATATGGCAAACAATTCTGGATAACATTTGGTTTGTTTAATCTTTGTATTGTAGCAGCCCTTGGCGTTCTGTTAAGGACAAAAATGGTCTTCCCGTTAGAGTCAGTCGAATTCAGCAATATTCTTGAGGCGCATTATCATTTTGCGATGAATGGCTGGATAACATTTACATTGATGGTATTGATGGTTTATGAGCTGTTGCCTGAAAATATCAGCGGAAAGCCGGTGTATCAATGGATGCGTTTCGGGATGATATTTACCAGCTATGGAATGGCAATAAGTTTCATCATAGGCGGTTACGACTTTATTTCAATATTGTTTACTACCCTTTACATAATCCTTGCCTTTATATTTGTATGGCGGTTTACCAGGGATCTGATCAAAGTAAAGCCTGCAAAGCCAATATATATTCTAAGCATTTGCGCTATGGTTTCTTTGGTATTGTCATGTATAGGGCCTGAGACTTTCCTGGGCTATGTGATTGCTGCTCATTCAATGAACGTACTGCTGTTTCGGGATACTGCTTATACCTACTTGCACTTTCAATACAATGGCTTTTTCCAATTGGCCATTTTTACTTTATTTCTTAATTTTCTGAATAGTAAAGAACTATCATTGAAAGCCCGGCAACACATGTACAAGGTAGCCATCATGCTGCCTGCAACTGTTATCCCTACTTTGTTTCTATCCTATCTCTGGCATTATCCCAATGTTTATGTCAGGTCAGTATCTGTTATCGGGTGTATTTGCCTGTATGTATTTCTGATCTTTTTTTACAAGCTTTTAGGGTCTGTATGGGGCCATCTGAAACTTATGCCCCGGTATGCTAAGTTCCTGGGCGTTCTATCAATTATTTCACTGACGGTAAAAATTATTTTACAAACCGGTACCGTGATACCCTATGTGGGTATTATTGTATTTGGCAACAGGCCTATTATTATAGGGTATATTCACCTGGTGATGCTTGGCTTTGTTACGCTTTTTCTGTTATCTCACTTTGTGCGAAACAATTTTTTAAACGCTGAAAGTAAATTAACCAGAACTGCAATTCTTATTTTTGCCTCAGGAGTTGTTGTTAACGAGATTTTCTTAATGTTACAGGGACTTAGCCAGATATTAATGAAGTTTTACCCAATATACATGTGGTTGCTTTGGTATACCGTAATCTGGTTGCTCATAGGTGCAATTTTTATGCTGATTTCAAGAATCAGACATGTGAAGCATTCCAGCGTGCAATTGCCTGCTGGTGATACGTATTCATAGCATTTCAAAGTTTCGGAAAACACAATTTGCGACCTTAAAAATCACCACACCAGGCTACTCGTGTCTTTGCGCCTTTGCGAGAGACTTTTCATCGCACCTTAAATCCACCGCGAGAAACTTAACAACACAATCCCGGCAACACCTTTGCGCACTTAAAAACACTACACCTGAAACCCTACCCGCGCCTTTGCGTGAAACCCTAACCCTCAGCGTGCTATCACACCTACACTTTAGTGTCGGGGCTTTCTCGCGGCAATTCGTATAAAAACACCGCATTTCAGACTAGTGTCATGTCACGCATGAATTGACGGATAAAGTTTTAATAATTTCACCCTTGCATCCTCACAGGTGAAGTGCCATTTTATTTTGGCTTCCTTATTGTTCCGGTGAGTTTGCCATGCACCTGCTTCTGATTTCATTT
>CAIMDZ010000033.1 GCA_903839875.1 uncultured Bacteroidota bacterium | reverse complement strand
GTTAATGTAACTGGGGACCCTGATGATGAGGACGCTGTATAAGTTGTTGTTCCTGGCGTTGAACCACCATTATTTGTAAATGATCCACCAGCTCCGCCATCGTCCCATACCGCTGATGTTGCTCCGCCACCAAAGGATCCGCCTAATGCAGAAGTCGTCCCGCCCTGGCATACCGCAGAAACACCGCCCCCGGCACTCACAGTCGGGTTCGGGTTAATGGTTACACTTACACTGCCTTGTGTACCCCAGCATCCTGCAGCTGATTGTGCACGGAAATAATAAGTACCTGATGATGATATGGATTGGGAAGAGGATGGTGTTGATGTTGAAGTTCCACCCGATGTCGTCCCCTGGTAATATATTGTCCCGCTCCCACCATTAGATGCCGTTATTGTCGTGCTGCCGCAATAGGTGCCACCGCCACTTGCCGTCACAGCAGTTGGCAACGGATTTACACTTACCTGTGTAGTGGCAAAACCGGTAAATCCATTACCATCGGTAATAGTAACCGTATAGGTGGTGGTGGAGGTAGGCGTTGCCGTAACCGATGTACCGGTTGTAGGGCTAACAGTGCCCGATGGAGTCCACGCATAGCTGAGTGTAGGATCACCTGCACCGCTGGAAGCTGTTAGTGTAGTATTTCCACCTGAACATATAGTAACATTTGCCGAACTGCTCACAGTAGGAGAAGCGGTTCTGATACCGCTGAAGTCACTGGAGGTTGAAGTTACGGCAGTAGTACTCAAGGTTTGCGCACCAGTATTTATCGCCCCGAATTTCACCCACGGCAACGAACCGGAATATTGGCCCGCAGAAATGCTTCCCGCACTACCTACCACGTCTCCGGTCACGTAAGTTGCCGAAGTAACCGAGTAAGATGGACTGGAAATACCCGATGTACTTACACTCCAGTAACGGTTAAGATAATTGGTAGTATTGGCATTATTCGGCTGCTTGGCTTTAGTAACCTTAACACCTAAATAGGCGCTCGAATACGCGCTGCCCGTAACAGCTAAAGTAATAGGTGTATAGTTGGATGAATTATCACCAATTGGGAATACATAGGATCCGTTTGCAGTAAAGTCTTTTCTCACCTGCCCACCGCCATTGGCAACTATCATGGTAGTGAAAGATAAACTACCGGTTACCGCAGGGCATGATGGCCCGAGTACCAGGTTAAAAGTGCTGATATCCAGTGAACCTGTGGTAAGTGTAAGGGTACCATTCACATTCGCATCTACTGCCAGTTGCAGCGATATGCCGGTACCGTTATTCAGGGTAAGTCCATTGAAAGTGGTGACTGCCGACCCGCCTAAGGTTTGCAGGGTGTTTCCGTTGAAATTTACCGTACCAGCCTGAGGAGTAAACGCCGATGTGCCTGCATTGTTGGTCCAGTTACCGGTAAGCGAAATATTGTAGTTGCTCCCTGAGGCGTCGAGCGTACCTGAGGTAAGTGTTATTGCGCCGTTACCCGAGGTGCCGGAAACCGCTTTATTTCCGTTAAGTGTAATAGTAGCGCCTGTTTTATTTATAGTTACAGTACCCGAAAAAGAAGAAGGCCATTCATTACCTGTAGTTACTGCAGAAGTATTAATGCCTAAGTCAGAATAAACCACATGCACATCTGTATAAGTGGGAGTTGATCCAAGTGTGCCATCGTCACGGATCACCGTAGAACCGCTGTTCATCGTAAGGTTCGATCCGTTGGCAAATCCACCAGTCTTAAGTTTTAAAGTACCACCCGAGAAAGTCATCGCAGTAGAAAGGGTAACACCTGCAGTATTTTCAATAGTAACCGAACCTCCCGAAGTAGGATTAGGAACGGTAGTTGTAAGTGCTTGCGCTCCTGTACCATTAAATATAAAATTGGCACTATTACTTAAAGTATAATTAGATAATGAATTAGCATTGCCATCTATACCATTAGTATGGCCTGAATAAAGTGTAGCCCCGCTGTTTACAATAAGAGCATCGCCAGATCCCGGATCAGTCATCACTGTAGTGCCGCATACAAGTGTACCGTTTACAGTCATACCATTAGGTGTAGCTCCTAAACCAGCTACTGATGCGTATAAAGGCAAAGCAAAATCTGAAGAAAGAGAAAGAACACAAACTGAATTAACAACCACATCAGTATATGCACTGCTGCCGGTACTTGTCCATGTAAGGGTTTGCGGGCTGCCGATGGTAGAGGAAGTATTATTAAAGTGAATCGTATTTTCCCCGGGGTATGATATGTTATCAAAGTAGGCTGTGTTGGTTACACTGAGATTCCCGGTAACATTTATTGTTAAAACCGAATTACTAACGAATCCCGCATTATCACTTAAGTTCAAACTACCGCCAACATTCAAAGTCGTAAAAGTTGCTGCAGGTAAAAAAAGAACACCAGAGGTACCAGCACCAATATTCAGAGTTCCCGCTACCGTCCATGTTGCCGCAGAAGTTGTCAAACTGGTGATCATATTCCACGTATCACCGGAATTCGAAAACGTTGACGGACTAGTACCAATTCCACCTGGTGATGGAAACCAGCTGGCAAGGTTATCAGCATTCCCAGTTCCGTTAGAATAGTAAGTCGTGGCAAAAGTAGCCGCACTCAGCATACTCAGCAGCAAAACAATAAACCCGGCCTTAGCATACCTGCCAAAAGAAAATAACATGGACAACAAATAATTGCCCTGGTTATTTCCTGGTCCACTTGGAAACACAACACCGTGTTGCGATTCCAATTTTCTTTCTAACAAAACTGAAGGGAGTAAATTTTTTCTCATCGTAAAAGTTTTAACCGGCACACTGATAATGGAAAATAAATGTCTACTCATAGAATGCTTTTATGTCTACTCTTTATGCTTTTTTTAACTCCTGTAATCACACTATTTTTTCAAACTTAACGTTAACATGATTACAGGCAATAGATTGCACAAAATCCCTAAAAACAAAAACCATTAATTTTTGTTTTTACGGCTCTTTTTTCATGCAATCAGTCTACACTGTAATATCAATATTATTTTTTTACAAATACATTATTAGCAAAATAATCTCAATTGGGGTTAAAAATAGAAAAAAAATCCAAATAATCATTGTCAGTTCAGATGATTTTACTTGAAAATATTGTTACTTAATTGTTATTGCGGCATAATTAGTAATATATCAGTTAATATGATTATTGAGAAAAAAATAGAAATAAAATATCCTCAATTCAAAGAAATGCCACATATATTTTTATTTTTATCAATACAATTGTCGTATTTACTAAAATATAAATACTTATACTATTCGCATAGCAACCTTGCATTATAAATGGATTTGAAGCTCGAAGAAATTGCGGACAGAAGTACAATTCCTACTTATTGGAACGCTTTTATTTCAAAAAGACAACTAATTCATATGGTTAGGAGATAACTCACTTTAATTGCAAAAAGCATCAAGGAATTTTAAAGTTGAAATTGGGAATACTGCTTATCTGCTTTAAACAAGTGATGATTTTAATCCTTAACGTAGAAAATATAGCTCTACGAAGGCCATATATTGCTTTAATTCAGGAGATAAGTTGACTCGCCAGATAATATTATCCCATGATAAAGCCAAACATAAATTTTGAACTGTATTTGTCTCAACTTACTCGAAGCAGATAAGCAGTTTGGGAATATTCTCAAGAACTTTATACTCACTTATTGCCGTCCAGGAAATCAGTAGTGTATGCTTACATATAATAAAACAAGCAGCATAACATTCAAGGTATTGTGCAAAATTCAGCTTCATTCAATTTAGTATAAATAAGCTCTTTCAATTACCATTTCTTCGATGATATAAATCATTATGAATTGATTTGTAAAATTATTTTTTCCAAAATCTTGAAGCAAACATCTTGATTTATGCAACGCAAATTTGTCATTTCAAAATCCGCGATGATCTCTTCATGTCCTCTTGATCTTGTAAAAAAAAAGTAATAGCAGAGCACATGAAACTAAAATTTCAAAAGCACTACATGAATTATAAAAGATGTTTCAAAATTGTAAATACAATTTCGAGTTTCTTTAAGTTACATCAGGTAGTGATCTACTAATACATGTCGATGTGCAGTGCTAATATTTCGCATGAGTGTTGATTACATTCTCTATCGTCTTGTTTATAATGTGCTCCAGATAAATTTGATCGTTGGTCAATACTAATTTTAAGAGCTTAACAACGCAACAACAGTCTAGAAAAGTTAAGTTACTCAAGGATAAACTATATCAAAGCGCAACGGAACTATATTAACTCAAAGATGCACTGGAAAAGCATCTACAGGCCAGTACTAATGAATTCTATGATATAGACGAGAGACGATAAGAATGGTATCTAAACAAATGCATTAATGGCAACGAGTGGAATATTGGTGATAAACAGGGTATAATAGTTGTCTTTATAGTCATCAACACAAACAACTATACAAGTTCCGTCAATATTTACTGAAGTAGATTGAACCTTAACTAACCAATTATTCACATGTCCAATTGATTGTGCGTAATTTATGAACTTATTATATGCCTCATCTTCCAATACTGAATTTCCACTAACTTTTCTATATGCTTTCCAAAGTTGATCGAACGTATCATCATAAACTTTTTGTTCATTGGTACTATGGATTGTATTCTCTTTTAGATTGCTTGATTTATTATTATTTCCATTAGTAGTGATACTTTCTGCTTCATTTTTAGAACCATTGCACGAAATAGTAAGAATGGCTGGGAGTATTAGCAGTAGTAGCAACGCAGGTACCAATAATATTTTATTTTTTATTGAACTATTGAACATACTGATTGATATTTAAAAGGATAAAAGGATTGGGTCTGTTATCGAATTAACATGAAACAATGGCTGGGTTTGGAGAAATTATTAAGTCTAAGCTCACGTAACAAATGCAACATAAGTCTTAGCCTATTTTAATACCAGAAACTCGATTTTTGAACTGTAATAAAAGAGGTCTAAAGAATGGTGCATTTATAGAAATTCAGCGTCAAATTTCCATTGATAAAGCACTTCATTCTAATTTTCTGACCTTTCGATAATTTAGCAAGATCTGAACTGTTTTCCATATAACACACGTGCCCAAACATGCAATCATCCGAACAATTTATATTAAACTGAACAGTTTCAATATTTTGAACTGTGCAATCGAGTATAACGTAGGATCCCTTATATTTTTGTTCTAATGCAGCCGCATTTGCATTATACTCTTTTTCAAGGTCAGCTAAATTAACATTGACAGTTGGTTTTTCCCGCTCCCCAGGAGCGCTATATTTATTATTCGTATTAGTGGTACTTTCCGATTCATTTTTAGAATTATTGCACGAAATAGTAAAGATGGC
>CAIMDZ010000032.1 GCA_903839875.1 uncultured Bacteroidota bacterium | reverse complement strand
TCGTATCATTGTCGTGTTTTTGTCGCGTTGGGGTGGCCTATCAGATTGCCAGTTGTTCGAGATGTTCCGAAGGGCATCTCGTACTATTAATAAAACCCCTTCTGTGAAGGCATTCAATGAACTAAAGCTATATAATTATTTCCCAAATTGTCCATTATTTTCAAAAAAATATAGATATGCGCGGTCTATTGGCATTAGATCATATTTGCCATAAAGGCTCGCTTTCCCAATACTTTTTTATACCCAATGCAAGAATATCCACATTAGGATGCCTAGCCACACAATATATAAATGCAAAAGACTCGCCCTGGTACGCTGATCTTACGGGTAGCGTGGCGAGTTCTGTTATTGCAAAGATACAATAACTCTTATATTTTCCATACTTTTTCCGAACCCCATCTGCCATGCAATTCTGCCACAATTTCACCCCAAAAAAGATACCCGCAATTTTCCGCTCATCACAACCCTAAATCAATCAATAATTTAACCCCACTTTCCTGCATAAAATGTTGGTAACTCACAAATAATCCGGCACAAAAATTGCGGCCATACGTGTAGGAAGTTGTGTGCTGTCAGTCTGCCATTTTGTTGCAGATAAAATTGCTGGCATGCCATAATCACGAGATTGTGCAGAGAAAACGAAACAAGTGTAAACAAACTTTAGGACTAATCCAGGACGAGGCAACCTATTAACCATTTACCTAATTTTACCTTTTTTTTACCTTTTATGGAAGTAAATTATTACCTTTTTACATTTTGATTGGAGTGATGTAATTGATAGTCAATTGGTTAGATTCAGAAAAGTAAAAACGCCGGACAGTCGCTGAGATTTTTACTTTTTCATTGGGGCTAAGTCTCCGCCGGGTCCATGGCCTGCGCACAAAGCTTTACTTCCAGAGACTCGTCGGGGACATCTGAAAATTTTCCGAAAAAATGCCTGTCCTGCTGAATTGACGGTAACGATTTATGTAAAACACATGTAAAAACGGACGGCAAAAGGATGACGTCGAAGTTATTCTCTCGTAAAGTCCCTTTAGGGATTTAGGGTATACATAACACACCTTCCGGTCGCACTTCCGCTTCCGGAAGAAACCGGAACGAAACCGGAAATTGAATGTAATACAACTACTTGAATATCAATGAATATTTGTAAATCTGCACACTATTTTTTACTCCGTAAATTTTCACTAAATTGCTACAGTTATGAATTATAAATAAACTAATCTGATGTCTCCGGTCGGTCTGCAGATGTGCCATACCTCTGAGGTGTGGCACATCTAACGAAATTGTGGATTTGGCTTGCTCAGTAGCCTTTCGGCGGGGCATACGATGGCAAGAATTACTGAACGTACTCCACCTTCTCTGAAGCTATGGCGGACGATGAAGCGAGCGTGGCAAGGACGGTGATCCATGAACTAAAAGTTTGGGACACAGTAGTTGTAATAAAGCCTGGACCCAAAAAGAATACGCCATTCCGTGTCAGTTTGTTACAAAGTGGCTGGGAACCTATGACTTACTACTAACGACTAAAACAACGCCCCCATATTAAAGCTGAAACATCTGTTTTTAATGCTTTGATTTGTAATGGGATCAACATTCGATAATCCCAGGTCATAAACCATATTCATGTAAAAGTGGTGAATTCTTACACCCATGTAAATGGAAAGTCCAATATCAATGGGTTTGAAATCATCTGTTTGGGCAGTGCCTATTTTGAATTTTGAATTTTTTTTGGTGCCATCGAGGTAATAGATTTTTGAAACTGCCGATAACAGTTTGCCTAAATATGGCCCGACACCAATATCAAAAGTATTTTTCGGGCCGTTAACGGGCATTTTCAGCAAGACCGGAACAGATAATTCTAAGTAATTAAGCCTGTTTTTATAGTGGTCAACGTTGGTCGCATTAATGTTCCAATCATTATTAATCGCTCCTTTCTGCGTATAAAGCAGGGTGGGTTGCAGGCAAAAATGTTTTCCCGGTGTACGGTAAAGCAGTCCGGCGTTAAGACCAATTTTAGTGCTGCGTTTTTCATGCATACCAGCCTGAACCAGCTTGTAGTTGGTAGCATTCAATCCTATTTGCATGCCGGCCTGGGAATAGCTTTTAAAGGTAATGAATGACAATGCCAGGAACAGAACCTGTTGCTTTTGCATATACTGTTATTTAGTTATGTGCAAAATTATAGATCATAAATAATTGCGCAATACCACGTTCGGGGTATTTTGTTGGGGAAAGTAGTATTGCTTAGCAGCTTGCAATGGGTATTTATCTTTCCCATTCACTCGTAAAGTGAGTGACGCATCGAAGTCTATGGCGTCGAATAAGAAGTAACAGTGCCGTAATAGCCTTCCGTTATTGTGCTGAAAAGAACAGCGTTGGAAACGTAATTGTAGGTTAGTCCACTTCTGAAGTATGAATTGTCAGTGAAATACATTGTTTTGGCTGCAGTGTCTTCGTAAGAGTAGCTAAAGGTTTGAGACGCTACTGTAATTTTGTCATTGTCTAACGTGATTTGAAAGTCCGCATCAGGTAATGGACCATTTTGGGGCAAATTCGGATTTCCACTGTGTCCTATCTGATAGTAAGATTGGTAACCATGAAATGTCCGCGTCCCGTTTTGAAAATTGCAAATTGCTGGATTTGTTATAGCAGTAGAATTGAAGCAGCGACTGGATCCTTTATTTTTTTTGCATCCTGCAATTATAATTGCTGCAAACAACGTCATTATCAAAATAGGGGTCTTCATAATTCCGCCTTTAAGAATAAAGGTAATTAAATGCATTGTGTGACGCGGGTAAAATTATATATTTATATATGTTGTATTTGAAAATATCCGGTGGGTGTCCACAAAAATATAGACTGTAACATACAACTTTTAGCTTTTCACTTTTCACTTTTCACTTTTTAACGTCGTACCTTTGCACTTTATTTCAGTCATTAATGCCAACTTTTGGCTTTTGACTTTATTTTGATTTTTAAATGCCTAAGTCCGGTCTTACGACCTACGACTTACGACCCTGCCTACCGGCAGGCAGGTTACAACTAAGAAAGAATATGTTAGATACCATAGAATCTGCCCTTGAGGATCTGAAAAAAGGGAAATTGCTCATAGTTGTGGATGATGAGGACAGGGAGAATGAGGGTGACTTTATTACTGCCGCGCGAAATGTGACTCCCGAGATCATCAACTTTATGTCGAAATACGGCAGGGGGCTCATCTGCGCTCCTATCACCGAAACGAGATGCAATGAGCTGAACCTGAACCTGATGGTGGAACATAATACGGTTTTGCATCAGACGCCGTTTACGGTTTCCGTTGATCTGATTGGTAATGGCTGTTCCACCGGCATTTCGGCACATGACAGGGCCAAAACCGTGCAGGCGCTTATTGACCCCGCAACAAAACCGGAGGATCTTGGCAGACCAGGCCATATTTTTCCCTTACGGGCGAAAAATGAAGGGGTGCTTCGCCGCAGCGGACATACTGAAGCAACTGTTGACCTTGCAAGACTGGCGGGTTTTGAACCTGCCGGTGTGCTGGTGGAAATAATGAATGACGATGGTACCATGGCGCGACTGCCACAGTTACTGGAGATAGCGAAGAAGTATGACCTGAGGATAATAAGTATAAAGGATCTCATCAGTTACCGTCTTCAGCATGAAACATTGATAAAAGAAGAGGTGCGGGTGGATATGCCTACCAAGTATGGTGATTTTGTGCTGGTTGCCTTCAAGCAAACCAATACCGGTGAAACCCACCTGGCGCTGGTAAAGGGCGAATGGGAAAAGGAAGAACCTGTTTTGGTGCGCGTACATAGCTCCTGTTTTACAGGTGATATACTCCACTCGCTGCGCTGCGATTGCGGCGACCAGTTGCAGCGGGCCATGGAAATGGTAAATGCCGCCGGTAAGGGTATTGTGTTATATATGAATCAGGAGGGCAGGGGCATTGGATTATTCAATAAACTGAAAGCGTATAAACTACAGGAAGAAGGCAAAGACACGGTTGAAGCGAACCTTGCCCTTGGTTTTAAAACAGACCAGCGCGACTATGGGGTAGGGGCGCAGATACTGCGTTACCTGGGTGTAAGTAAAATGCGCCTGATGACCAATAATCCCAAGAAAAGGGCAGGTATAGTAGGGTATGGGCTGGAGATTGTGGAAAATGTGCCGATAGAAATAAAGGCAAACGAACACAACAAATTCTACCTGCAAACCAAGCGGGATAAAATGGGACATGAGATTATGAAGTAATTTGAAAATGTGCAAATTTGAAAATCTGAAAATTGAGTAGAACGGAATTGGTAATTTGGAATTGGGATTTCAAATTGATATGAAAGCCTGATTTTATTTGACAGTTGCCGATTTCCTCGGCCCTAATTCCAAATTACCAATTCCAAATTCCATAAAAAGTTGAAGATATTATTCCTTGCGAACAGAGTACCATATCCACCCTTCAGAGGTGATAAGCTGAAGATATTTAATCTCGCAAAGCGATTATCAGCCCGTCACGAGCTGCACCTGCTGACGTTTGCACAAACACAGGAAGACCTGGGATATAAAGCGGAGCTGGAAAAAATATTTACTGAGGTGCATTTTGTTTATATGCCTAAATGGCGATCTGCTATCCATAGCCTGGCAGGGTTATGGAGCAGCAAACCCCTGCAGGTGTTGTATTTTCAATCTGCCGAAATGAAGCGGCAGGTAAATGCACTCATAGATAAACACCATTACGATGCAGTGCATGTGCAGCATCTAAGGATGTCGCCCTACCTTTCCCAGCGGAAGGATGTACCCCGCATACTTGACCTTCCGGATGCATTTTCATTGTATTGGAAACGCCGGAAATTAGTGAAGCGCGGGGTGCTGATAAGTATGTTTGAAAACATAGAAATGGGCAGGGTTGCCATGTATGAGGAGATCATCAAATCATACAATCTGTCGCTGGTATGTTCTGAGGAAGACCTGCAATATTTAAAGGAGGCCCGTCATGCCGATAATCTTCGATTGCTGCCTAATGGCGTGGATATGGAAACCTTTTCACCACACGATCACGATTATTCGCACAACCATACTATCCTTTTTACGGGCAATATGGATTATGCACCGAATGTGGATGCGGTAGGTTATTTTACTGAAAGTATATTGCCGCTCATAAGAGCTAAATGCCCGCAGGTGCAATTTGTAATTGCAGGCCAGCGGCCTGTTCCGAAGGTGAAAGCGCTTGCCAATGAGTATATAACTGTAACGGGTTTTGTTGAAGACCTGGCAGAAACCTACAACAGTGCGAGTGTAGTTGTAGCCCCATTAAGGTTCGGTGCGGGCACACAAAACAAAGTATTGGAAGCTATGGCTATGGGTGTGCCTGTAGTGTGCTCCAATATTGGTTTTGGCGGACTGGGTATCAAGAGTGGTTTTGGGGCTATTATGCAAACAGAACCCGAAGCATTTGCCAATAGTGTTATTGACCTATTGGAAAGTGAGCGCTTAAGACGCAGGGTTGGAGAGGAGGGGATAAAGGTCATTCGCTCTAAGTTTGATTGGGATATTATTGCCAAAAGACTGGAAGGGTACTTTTTTGAAATTGGAATTGGTCGTTAGTAATTTGGAATTGGGATTGGTTAGTGCGTCCTGATGTGCTGATGTCAATAATATTCCTGAAGGGAAACAATCCTAATTCCATAAAAACCTATTCCCAATTCCAGAAATCTACTTAATCCACCTTTCTATCACCTTTTGGTCCAGATCGGGATAGGGTGTGTTTTCTTCTACCCAGCTATCGTTTACCCAGTAAATCTGGGGATAAATGTTATCGGTAAGCTTTACAAAAGGTTCATTAGCCAGTCTTGTATGCGGAACATCCTGCGCCTGGCTGTCTTTCCAGAAGTCTGTAAGATCGCTGAGCGTGCCGCCAATTACAAGGTAGAAGGGCAGGTTGGGGTTGTTTTGCAGCATCTGGTGCATTTTTAAACCGGCCTTCCTGCAGTGCATACATTGAGGATTGAGAAACGCAATGATGTGCTTTCCCCTGGTAAGATCAATGTCCGGTTTATCTGTTTTACCTGCTGCATATAGAGGAGAAAGATCTATTTTGTGCCTGCTTACAATCGGGAACAAAACATAGGGCAGCACCATATTGCACATCAAAAGTACTGGTCCTGAAACAGTAGTCCATTGCCACGAAAGGCCTTTGTGGTATCGGATCAGGATGCCAATAACAATCAGCATTACAGCATTTTTCAGCAACGATGCTGAGGGGCGCATCCAGATGGCATCGCCGAAGCAGCCGCAGTTCACATTGTTGCCGGCTACTATCCATAAGTAAACCAGGTAAATGCTGAATATTGCCAGTAAACCGAATGCTGCTTTCAGCGGCCATTTGTTTTTTCCCAGGAAATGCAGCACCATAAGGCCACCTAAACCAGCCTCAAGACCGATAAAAAACCGTGATCCGATCTTGGCAAGTATCATTGGCACATGTATATACTCAGCCATTGTAAGTTCAAAAGCCTGGATGGGGAAAAGTTTGGTATATGCGGAATACAGGAACAAGCCACCTGTAGCAACACATAAAAGAACCAGTAAAAAACGATAAATTTTGTGCATTGAGAACAAATGGAAGTTCAAAAATAAAATAATTGGGTTAGAATTTGTTGAAGGATGTTTTCCTTTTAGAAATTTGGTACAATTGCTTATCGGTAACAGAAGAATGATCCTGGATTATTAATCCATAATTAAACATTTATAAAAAAATGTGGCATACTTGTATGAGCGAGTATTTTTTACATTTCCTTTTTCCTTAATTTCGCAAAAAAATCAAACCAATGAGAAAATTAATTTCAGTTACGGCCATTGCATTGGTAATGACCTTTTCATTGAACACAGGCTGTACTCCCGGTGGTGGTGGTGGTGGTACTCCGATAGTCCTTCCGAATATTGCCGGCTTTGCGATACAATCGGTTTCCGCATTTGTGGCCGGGGCCTCTGCAATGGTATCAATTGCAGTGCCCAGTCTTGCGGCAGGAGTTTATACCCTTCATTTCGACATTACCGGAGATGATAATTTTTCAAATCAATCTGCAACCATTAATGTCAGCGGATCAACAGTAAACTTCCAGACGCCTTCGTTACCAAATCCGGGAAGTGTTTCGATCCACATTACCTCGATAACAAATTCGTCTGGTGGAAGTGCGACAATAACCAGCAACAACACAAAAACTTTCAGTGATTCTACCGGATTGATGACCGGAACTTACACTGTGGCCGGTTCTGTTACGAATCTCAGAGCAACACATGTGGTGGCGACTAATACCGGTGGTATGCTGTCCATTCATTGCGTGATCTGGACACCAAATCTTACTACCGTAACTTTATATGATGATATTTATGCCGGCGCTACCGGAAGTGTCTCTTTCAATTCCAATGACCTCAGCGCCTCGGGCCCGACGTCTACCTTTAACGGTGGTGCGTCATTTGGTATTGCAGGTTCTGGTATAACAGTTTCCGACTTGTCGGAACATGGCACAATTACGTTAAATACTATTGCACCTTTAATGACCGGTACATTCACATTCACCAACCAGGACTCAAGTGTCGTGGCTGGTTCGTTCAGTTGTCCGCATCCGTAAAGATATTAAATATATAATTAAAAATGCTACATGATTTCATGTAGCATTTTTAATTTATTAGAGCATATTATTGTGTTCTTAGCTGGCAGGCGGCAATAGTTGTCGCAGATGTATGGGCTTCCTGGTCTGTTGCACATTGGGTGTTGGCATCTCCTTCTGTTTTCCCTGTGTATGGAATATCTACAACATAGGTTCCGCTCGCATTCGTCATGGAGCAGTGGCAAACCCAGTTACTGTAAACCAGATCATTTGTCTTTCTGCAGGAGGAAATAATTACAATCGTGGTTAGTAAAATAGCAGTTGCAAACAAGTATATTTTTTTCATAATTATATTTTCAGATAGTGTCTTTTTGGACTAGACGGGATAAAAATAGGAAATTATTTAGTTTGTTGGTAAAATATTTTCTATTATATTTGGATGACAAGTAAAATAAAGCTGAATAACTGAAGGGGATAATTATAGTTGATCATTTCTTTTTTTTGTAAAAAATTGTAATTGAAAAAGATATTTTGGATAGGAATACCTGGCTTGATGATAGTATTTTCACTAAATACCGGCTGTAAGAAATCCAATCATACACCAGAAAAACAGCCAAGTGTCAGAGATTTCGCTATTCAATCGGTGCTGCCATTTACTTACAACACACCTGCTACGATAGTGATACTAGCTCCGCACCTTGCAAAGGGTAAATATACTGTTCGCTTCGATCTAGTCGGCGGGTACACATGGGCCAATAACACAGCTACGCTGATAATGAACGGCCCTACTGGTACTTTTCAGACACCGGCAATTAATACAAATGAAAATGTTGCAATCATTATAAACTCTATTACTGATACGGCGGGTGACAGTGCTATAATTACAAATAACAATGTAAAGAACTTTAATGATTCAACCGGGCTAATGACGTGTAAAATTAACGGAGTCACATATCATGCGACCAACGTACTTGCGACGCTAACGGGTACCACACTAGTCGTGGCAGCGGCAGTCACGGAGCCTGCAGGGTTTCTTCAAATTGCAAATTATAATTATTCGAATAATATCGGTACGATTGTCTTTAGTCCTGATGATCCCAATTTTATTGGTGCCGGCTCTTATTTTGATCTTAACGGATCCAAAGACCCGCATGACGGGACAATAACCATAACAAGTACCTCGCCTATCTTGGCTGGCACTTTTTCGTTCAACACTGCGGATGGAACTCACTTTACATCTGGAATTTTTAGTTGCTCAGCACCGTAAATAATTTATCATTGGTGATAAGACTAAATTGCTTAAAAGCGATTTCTACTGTTTAATTAAGCCTATCAAACAATGCATTGATAAAAGTAATATTTTGAAAAATATTTAAAATAACGAACTTTTTTTGCGTATAGTTCCAGAAAATTAGCCTTAAATTTGTTATAACTTAGCACTGGTGAAAGCCCTAAGAAATAGTTAATTAATTTTAACAATAAACGCATTATAGAATAATTAATAATAGCCTCTGACTAAGCATTTCAGGGGATGACCAATATTTTTTAGAAAATTTGGAATATTTTTTGCTTATTTAATAGGGCTTTCCTATCTTTGCAATCCCTTTTTTCTTAGGGTACCAGTACGTGCGCAAATTAATTGTTACCATTTTTTGAATACCGATAACCTGTAAGTTAGGCTACGCCTACTTTGCAGGATCTTTTTGTTTGTAAAAAGAAGTTAAAAAATACTATGGCTACACCGCAAAAAAAGACAGCGTCAGGGAGAGTTAACTTCGGCAAGTTACACGATGCATCAGCAACCCCCGATCTGCTGGCCATTCAGCTTCAATCGTTCCAGGATTTCTTTCAGCTAGAGACTACGCCAGACAGGCGTAACAATGAAGGCCTGTTTCGTGTGTTCAAGGAAAATTTCCCGATCACCGACACACGCAACATTTTCGTGCTGGAGTTCCTGGACTACTTCATTGACCCTCCGCGTTACACGATTGACGAGTGTATGGAGCGAGGACTGACTTACTCTGTTCCGCTGAAAGCCAAACTGAAGTTGAGCTGTAATGACGAAGAGCACGTTGACTTTGAAACCATCATTCAGGATGTGTTCTTAGGCAACATACCTTACATGACGCCCCGGGGCACATTTGTGATCAACGGCGCGGAGCGTGTGGTTGTATCTCAGTTGCACCGTTCACCCGGTGTATTTTTCGGTCAGAGCGTTCACCCCAACGGTACGAAAATTTACAGTGCACGTGTTATCCCTTTCAAGGGTGCATGGATGGAGTTTGCTACCGACATCAACAATGTGATGTATGCTTACATTGACCGTAAGAAAAAATTCCCGGTAACCACGTTGCTCCGTGCAATCGGTTATGAAACTGATAAAGACATACTGGAATTGTTTGGTATGGCTGATGAGGTGAAGGTAGATAAGAAGAGCCTTGCTCCTCATATCGGCCGCCGTCTTGCAGCCCGTGTATTACGCAGCTGGACAGAAGATTTTGTAGATGAGGACACCGGCGAAGTTGTAACCATCGAGCGTAATGAAGTGGTACTGGACCGCGACAGCGTGATGGATGATGATAATGCTGCACTGGTTATGGAAATGGGTATAAAAACCGTATTCCTGCAAAAAGAAGAAGTGAGCGGTGATTTCTCTATCATTTACAACACGTTGAATAAAGATACTTCCAACTCAGAACTGGAAGCTGTGCAGCATATCTACCGCCAGTTGCGCGGATCTGATGCACCAGATGATGAAACAGCGCGTGGTATCATAGAAAAATTATTCTTCAGTGATAAACGTTATGACCTTGGTGAAGTAGGCCGTTACAAGATCAACCGCAAGTTGAATCTTGACATCAATCTTACCACCAAAGTATTGAGCAGGGAGGATATAATATCTATCATCAAGTACCTGGTGCGCCTTACAAACGGCAAGGCGGAAATTGATGATATTGATCACCTGAGCAATCGTCGTGTACGTACAGTGGGCGAGCAGTTGTTTGCGCAGTTCGGTGTTGGTCTTGCCCGTATGGCCCGTACTATCCGTGAGCGTATGAATGTGCGAGACAATGAGGTGTTCACACCAATTGATCTTATTAACGCCCGTACGCTTTCTTCAGTTATTAATTCGTTCTTTGGTACTTCGCAGTTATCGCAGTTTCTGGATCAGACCAATCCATTGTCGGAGATCACGCACAAGCGTCGTATATCGGCGCTTGGGCCAGGCGGTCTGAGTCGTGAGCGTGCAGGCTTTGAGGTGAGGGACGTACACTACAGCCACTATGGCCGTCTGTGTACTATCGAAACACCGGAAGGACCAAACATTGGTCTTATCTCTACACTTTGCGTTCACGCGCAGATCAATGATATGGGATTCATCGAAACTCCATACCATAAAGTAAAAGAAGGCAAGGTGGATCTGAAGAATTACAGGTTCCTGAGCGCTGAAGAAGAAGATCTTGCCAAGATCGCCCAGGCGAATGTGCCTATGGATGATAAGGGTAATTTCCTTGAGGATAAAATTAAGTCGCGCCAGACAGGTGACTTTCCGATCCTGGACCGTGATGAAGTTGAATTCATGGACGTGGCGCCCAACCAGATAGTAGGGCTGAGTGCATCACTGATTCCCTTCCTGGAACATGATGACGCCAACCGTGCGCTGATGGGATCGAACATGCAACGCCAGGCGGTGCCGCTGATCATTCCACAGGTTCCGATAGTTGGTACTGGCCTGGAAGGAAAAGCTGCACGTGACGCGCGTATCCAGATACATGCAGAAGGTAATGGTATAGTAGAGTATGTGGATGCAGACCATATCCATGTACGTTATGACCGTGGTGAAAAAGAGCGCCTTGTATCTTTTGAAGACGATCTTAAAATCTACACGCTTACAAAGTACAAGAAGACAAACCAAAGCACCAGCATGACTTTACGTCCGAGCGTGCGCAAAGGCCAGAAAGTAAAGACAGGCGACTTCCTTACTGAAGGTTATGCTACGCAGAACGGAGAGCTGGCACTGGGCCGCAACCTGAAAGTAGCGTTCATGCCATGGAAGGGTTATAACTTTGAGGATGCGATAGTGATCAATGAAAAAGTAGTTCGTGAAGACTGGTTCACATCAGTACATATTGATGAGTATGAACTGGAAGTACGCGATACCAAACTTGGTGAAGAAGAACTGACAGCAGATATTCCTAACGTTTCGGAAGAAGCTACCAAGGACCTTGATGAGCATGGTATCATACGTATTGGTGCGCATGTGGGTGAAGGCGATATCCTGATTGGTAAGATCACTCCTAAGGGAGAAACTGATCCTACACCTGAAGAAAAACTGCTTCGTGCGATCTTTGGTGATAAAGCCGGCGATGCCAAGGATGCTTCATTGAAGGCTCCAAGCGGAACTGAAGGTATCGTTATCAGCAAGCAATTATTCCAACGCGCCAAGAAAGATAAGAATTCGAAAGTGCGTGAAAAAACTGCGCTGGAGAAAATCGAAAAAGTGCATGAGAAGAACCTGGAAGATCTGAAGAATTTCCTTTTCGAAAAACTGCAGATACTTTTAAAGGACAAATCTTCTTCGGGCATCACCAACAATTTCGGTGAAACAGTATTGACCAAGGGTGGCAAGTTCAATTCCAAAACACTTAGTTCAATAGATTACCAGAATGTAAATCCATTGGGCTGGACAGGTGATAAGGAAACAGATGACCTGATCAACCAGTTGCTGCATAACTACAACATTAAGTTCAACGAAGAACTGGGCCGTTACAAGCGCGAAAAGTTCAACCTGAGCATTGGTGATGAGTTACCAGCAGGTGTTTTGAAATTAGCAAAAGTATACCTTGCCAGCAAGCGTAAGCTGAAGGTTGGTGATAAAATGGCAGGACGCCACGGTAACAAAGGTATTGTTGCAAAGATCGTTCGTGAAGAAGATATGCCATTCCTGGAAGACGGCACACCTGTTGACGTGGTGCTGAATCCACTGGGCGTACCTTCCCGTATGAACCTCGGACAGATCTATGAAACCATTCTTGGATGGGCCGGTGAGAAATTGGGTGAGCGTTATGCTACACCGATCTTTGATGGCGCTTCGGTAGAAGAGATCGAGAACCTGATTGAGAAAGCAGAATTGCCTGATTTTGGACATACATATCTATATGATGGCGAAACAGGGGAGCGTTTCCACCAGAAAGCCACGGTAGGTATTATCTATATCATCAAGCTGCATCACATGGTTGATGACAAGATGCACGCACGTTCTATCGGGCCTTACAGCCTCATTACGCAGCAGCCATTGGGTGGTAAAGCCCAGTTCGGCGGACAGCGTTTTGGTGAAATGGAGGTTTGGGCGCTTGAAGCATATGGCGCATCCAACATCCTGCAGGAACTGCTGACATTGAAATCAGATGATATTGTAGGCCGTGCCAAGACTTATGAAGCAATCGTTAAGGGTGACAATATACCAAAGGCTGGTATTCCGGAGTCGTTTAACGTTCTTGTTAATGAACTTCGCGGTTTAGGATTAGAATTAAAATTTGAATAGTTGAAATTGATTTTGCAGAGACGGAATGCATTCCGTCTCTGCAAAAATATAATTTACTAACGTCGTTTTGCAGCAATGCAATTCTTCCAAATAATATAAAAGACATGGCAGTAAAGAAAGACAATCGTCCAAGACCGGGATTTGGTAAGATCACCATCAGTTTAGCATCTCCTGATGTAATACTTGACCGTTCATATGGAGAGGTTTTGAAACCTGAAACAATAAATTACCGTACTTACAAGCCTGAGCGTGATGGTTTGTTCTGCGAAAAAATATTCGGTCCGGTAAAGGATTACGAATGTTATTGCGGCAAGTACAAGCGTATCCGTTATAAGGGTATTGTTTGCGACCGTTGCGGTGTGGAAGTAACTGAAAAGAAAGTGCGCCGTGAACGTTTGGGCCACATCAAGCTGGTAGTGCCTATTGTGCATATTTGGTATTTTAAGAGTTTGCCAAATAAAATAGGTTACCTTCTTGGAGTAAGCTCTAAGAAAATGGAAAGCATTGTTTACTACGAGCGTTATGTAGTAGTGAGCGCTGGTGAAGCTGAGGATATGATCCGTACCAAGCTGAACCTGAAAGAAACGGAAGACACCAAGCAACAGTTGCTGACTGAAGATGAATACCTTGAAATTTTAGATAATCTGCCTAAGGAAAATCAATATCTTCCTGACGAAGATCCTAATAAATTCATAGCCAAGATGGGTGCAGAAGCAGTTCATATGCTGTTGTCGCGCATTGATCTTGATACATTGTCTTATGACCTTCGTAATGCTGCCGCAAATGAAACTTCACAGCAACGCAAGCAGGAAGCATTAAAGCGCCTGAGCGTAGTAGAAGCTTTCCGTGATGCGAATACTCGTATCGAAAACCGTCTTGAGTGGATGGTAATGCAGTACATTCCGGTGATACCACCCGAATTGCGCCCATTGGTTCCACTTGATGGCGGACGTTTTGCGTCTTCTGATCTGAATGATCTTTATCGTCGTGTTATTATCCGTAATAACCGCTTGAAGCGCCTTATAGAAATCAAAGCGCCTGAAGTGATCCTGCGTAATGAAAAACGTATGCTCCAGGAAGCTGTTGACTCACTGTTTGATAACAGCCGTAAATCGAATGCCGTAAAAGCAGAAGGTGGACGTGCATTGAAGTCATTGTCTGACGTACTTAAAGGTAAACAAGGCCGTTTCCGCCAGAACCTGTTAGGAAAACGCGTTGACTACTCCGGCCGTTCGGTTATCGTGGTAGGTCCTGAACTGAAATTACATGAGTGTGGTTTGCCAAAGGATATGGCTGCTGAATTATTCAAACCATTCATCATCCGCAAACTTATTGAAAGGGGAATTGTAAAAACAGTTAAGAGCGCAAAAAAATTAGTGGAGCGCAAAGAAGCTGTTGTTTGGGATATTCTTGAAAATGTGCTGAAAGGGCATCCGATCCTGCTTAACCGCGCACCTACACTGCACAGATTATCAATACAGGCCTTCCAGCCTAAACTGATAGAAGGTAAGGCCATACAATTACACCCGCTCGTATGTTCGGCGTTCAACGCTGACTTTGACGGTGACCAGATGGCTGTACATGTGCCGCTGAGCAATGCATCTATTACAGAAGCACAGTTGCTGATGCTTGCTTCACACAACATTCTTAACCCGCAGAATGGTACGCCGATTACACTTCCTTCCCAGGACATGGTACTTGGATTGTATTACATCTCAAAGGGTAAGAAATCAACTCCCGAAGAAAAAGTAAAGGGTGAGAATAAGGCTTACTATAGTGTGGACGAGGTTGTTATTGCTCACAATGAAGGGAAGGCTGATTTACATGCCTGGATAAAAGTGAGAGCTAATGTTCGTGATAATGAAGGTAATCTTAAAGTCCAGTTGATTGATACAACAGTAGGACGTGTGATCTTTAACCAGTTTGTTCCTAAAGAACATGGTTTTGTAAATGCGCTTCTTACCAAGAAATCACTCCGTGAGATAATCGGGCAAATACTAAAGAATACGAATATCCCTAAGACGGTTGCTTTCCTTGATGATATCAAAACATTAGGATTCCGCACTGCGTTCAGAGGCGGATTATCGTTCAATATTAAAGATCTTACCGTTCCGGATATTAAGGAGCAATTGGTTGCAGCCGCACAGGTTGAAGTTGAAGAGATCATGGAGAATTACAACATGGGTCTTATCACAAATAACGAGCGCTATAACCAGGTGATTGACGTTTGGTCGCGCGTAGATACACGTGTAACTGAAACACTGATCCGTGAAATGGCAGCAGACAAGCAGGGCTTCAACTCTGTGTATATGATGCTTGATTCAGGTGCGCGTGGCAGCAAACAACAGGTTAAACAGCTGGCTGGTCTGAGAGGGCTGATGGCTAAACCCCGTCGTAGCGGTTCTTCAGGATCTGAAATCATTGAAAACCCGATCCTTTCCAACTTTAAGGTAGGGTTGAGCGTATTGGAGTACTTTATCTCTACCCACGGTGCGCGTAAAGGTCTGGCGGATACGGCGTTGAAAACAGCGGATGCAGGTTATCTGACCCGCCGTCTTGTTGACGTTGCGCAAGATGTTGTAATTAATGGCCAGGATTGTGGTACACTTCGTGGTATCGCTACTTCGGCACTTAAGGATAATGAAGAAATAGTAGAGCCACTGTACGACCGTATCCTTGGCCGTACCTCTCTGCACAACATATACGATCCTATTACAGACGCGCTGATAGCCAATGCCGGTGAAGAAATCACTGAAGACGTAGCTAAGCTGATAGAGGATAGTGCAATTGATACAGTAGAAATCCGTTCAGTGCTTACCTGCGAAAGCCGCAGGGGAGTATGCGCGAAATGCTATGGTAAGAACCTTGCCACAGGTTATATGGCACAGAAGGGCGATGCGGTAGGTATTATTGCTGCACAGTCTATCGGTGAGCCGGGAACACAGCTAACCCTCCGTACCTTCCACGTGGGTGGTGTTGCGGGTTCTTCTGCGATTGAATCTCAGTTAGCGGCCCGCTTTGACGGTACCATACAATTTGATGGTCTCCGTACCACCAAGTATAAAGATGCTGAAGGACAGGACCAGATTGTGGTTATTGGCCGTACAGGTGAAGTGCGTATCGTGGATATGGCAAATGACCGTTTGCTTATTACTAACAACATACCATATGGTTCCATACTCAGGGTAGCCAATGGAAAGAAAGTGGTTAAGGGCGATGTGATCTGCACATGGGATCCGTTCAATGCGGTTATCATTTCCGAGATCACCGGTAAGGTGCGTTTCGACAATGTAATTGAAGGTATAACTTACCGTGAAGAGGCTGATGAGCAAACCGGCCACCGCGAGAAAGTTGTAATTGAAACAAAAGATAAAACAAAAATACCATCCATCTTTATTGACGGAGCGAAGGACCAGAAAATGTACAACCTTCCGGTTGGTTCGCACATCGTTGTAAATATTGATGATGATGTAATGAACGGAACGGTACTTGTAAAGATACCACGTGTGATGGGTCGTAGCCGTGATATCACCGGTGGTCTGCCAAGGGTAACGGAATTGTTTGAAGCACGTAACCCGAGCAACCCTGCCGTGGTAGCTGAAATTGATGGTGTTGTAACATTTGGTAATGTGAAACGTGGCAACCGTGAGATCATCGTTGAATCACGTGAAGGCCTGGTTAAAAAATACCTGGTGCCGCTTACCCGCCACATCATGGTGCAGGATGGCGACTTCGTAAAAGCCGGTACGCCATTGTCTGATGGTGCAACCACACCCAGCGATATCCTGTCAATCAAGGGGCCATTCGCAGTTCAGGAATACCTGGTAAATGAGATACAGGAAGTATATCGTTTGCAAGGTGTGAAAATCAATGACAAGCACATCGAGGTGATCGTTCGCCAGATGATGCGTAAGGTGAACATCGTTGATCCGGGTGATACCAAGTTCCTGGAAGAAGATACAGTTGATAAGTTCGAGTTCCAGGATGAGAATGACTGGATATTCGATAAAAAAGTGGTGATCGAATCAGGTTTATCAGACAAGATGCACCCCGGCCAGATCGTTACTATCCGCGAGATCCGTGAGGAGAACAGCGCCCTGCGCCGTGCCGATAAGAAACTGGTGGAATTCCGTGATGCCAATCCAGCCACATCTTCACCGATGCTGCTGGGTATTACCAAGGCTTCACTTGGTACACAAAGCTGGATTTCAGCCGCGTCATTCCAGGAAACAACCAAGGTACTTTCACAGGCTTCTATCAACGGTAAGTCGGACATGCTGCTTGGCCTCAAGGAGAACGTTATCACAGGTAACCTGATCCCTGCCGGTACCGGTATGCGTGAATTTGATGACCTGGTAGTAGGCTCTAAAGAAGAGTTCGAACTGCTGATGGCCAACAAGGATGTGTTGCAGTTTGATGAAGAAGAATAGACTAAGATTTTTAGGATTTAAAGATTTTAGGATTGATATTGAAAAACCGCTCAGAGATGGGCGGTTTTTTTTGTTTGTGTATGGTGCGTTAACTTCGTGTTGGAAACCATTGCTTATAAAAGGGGTGAATTTTGTTACGAATGCCGAAGGAAAGAAAATCGCCGTGCAGATTGATATGAAATTACTCGGTAAAATTCACGGGCGTTTAGCTGATCTTTATGATGTAATTATCGCTGAAAGCAGAAGTGAAGATGAAGATATCCTATGGGAAGAGGCTGAGGTGGAACTCAGCAATGCAAAAACGCAAATAAGGCGCCGGAAATAAGTGATCTTTTTTAGGTAGATGATAGTTAAGTTTGCGAATAAATTCAATCCTCCATTTGTTCATAAACATACATACGCACCAATTGCAAGGCAATCAGACTGATTGCCTTGAAGTGCAGAGTTTGTATGCTGATTTTGGCGAAGCGGCTACCGGGGCGGCTTGCAGCCTTGGATTGCATCCATGGCACCTTGAAAATCTTGAGCGGCAATTTGAAGAATTGAGGCAATTTGCCAGATTAAACAATGTGCTTGCAATAGGGGAGTGTGGGTTGGATAAAGTTTGCGCAACTGATTGGGCGGTTCAGGAAAAAGTATTCAGGAAACAAGTGGAACTTGCTAAGGTATTGGTCAAGCCAATCATTATTCATTGTGTCAGGGCTTATCCTGAGATTTTGAAAGTGCTTGACGAAATGAAGCCCGGAGTGGCAGTTATTTTTCATGGGTTTAACCGAAAGATGGAAGTTGCGGAAGATTTGTTGCGCTATGGATACTATCTTTCTTTTGGCAATGCAATCCTGAATGAAGGGCCTGTGGCAAATGTTTTGAGTGTAATACCTACTGACAGGTTCTTCCTTGAAACAGACGATGCTTTGATTTCGATCAAGGAAATTTATCAAAGAGCGGCAACGATCCGTAATACTTCAGTTGATGCAATTATTTTGCAAGTAGAGAAGAATTTTAAAAACGTTTTTAAGTACGAAATGAAATGATGCACGACTCAGAATGGCTCTCGAGAACGGAATTGCTGATAGGCAGGGAGAAACTGGAAAAGCTGATGAACTCCCATGTGATGGTGGTTGGGCTGGGTGGGGTAGGTTCATTCGCTGCCGAATTTATTTGCCGTTCAGGGATAGGTGAGATGACTATTGTTGATGGCGACGTTGTTGCGCCCAGTAACAGAAACAGGCAGTTGCCGGCTTTGGCGACCAACCACGGGCAAAGCAAGGCCGACATTATGGGAGATCGCCTGATGCAGATAAACCCGGAACTGAAACTGCATGTGATCAAAGAGTTTATCATGCCGGGCATGGTGGACAAGTTGCTGGAAGGGCACCTGGATTATGTGGTTGATGCTATAGACAGTATAACACCTAAGCTTACATTTATCCGTGCTGCATTTGCTAAAGGCCTGAAAATTGTAAGCTCTATGGGCGCCGGTGGTAAAGTTGATCCTACGCAACTGCAGGTTGCCGATATCTCAAAAAGTTACAATTGCCCGTTTGCCCAGCAGGTCAGGAAACAACTAGGTCAGGAAGGGATCAAGCGCGGAATCAAGGTGGTTTTCTCTCCGGAAGAAAACGACAAGCGGTCGCTGATGATGACGGATGGCACCAATTTTAAGAAATCCGCTTATGGTACTATGTCTTATTTGCCGGCAACATTTGGGGCGACGCTGGCGTCGGTGGTGATTCGGGATTTGATGGAATAATTGTGTATATTTATTGTGATGAAATTATGCTACTGATACTTTTGATGTTATCCTTTCAAAATAAAAAGTCAGAAAGTGATTATGAAAAGCTTTTGTTAGGTGTCTGGGATAACATTGATAGTTCAAGTTTATACGAGAAGTTACAATTCTCAAAAGATGGGACATTAATACTTGGGGTAGCTGTGGATACGATATATATCGACAAGTACCTGGTCGAAAATAACAATTTAATTATGGTTGGGAACAAGGTGATCGGGGATCAGTTGTTTCCAATTGATACTTACCGTTGTCACATCCTGAAGCTTACCAGAGACAGCCTGACCCTTTCATCATTAAAATGGAAAACGGGAAAATATGCTTTTTATAAGGTAGCTGGAGATAACTAATCTATTGAAAAAAGTCAGTAACTTAATAACATTTTATTGGTTACATCATCGGCTCCGTATTCCTCCCAAACAACTCATTATGCTCAGCAACTGCTTGTTCCACATAACTGGTAACTGCAGCATCAAACTCAGCACCTTTATTCAGCAGCATATTCACAGCAATTGGCAACACTGCGATAGTTATTCCCCAGGCGTTTAGTTCACGGATATGAAGGGATAGGCGGGCGGCGTCTTTTTCGGTGGTTATGATCATTTTGCTCTCCACCTTCCAGTTGTCAACTGTTGACTTCATTTCCTCAAGGTCGCTGCTGTCGAAGTAGTGATGGTCCGGGTAGGAGAGGGGGTGTACCTCTGTTGCGTTGGCTTTCAGGAAGTCTACAAGTGGCTCCGGGCGGGCAATGCCGCATACGAGTACCAGGTTTTTGCCAATAATATCTACAGGCTCACGGCTAAAAAAATCGAAAGGTATGCCATATTGAATGCTGGTAAAAAATACCTTTTGATTTGGAAGAGGATTGATTTTTGCTTCGATACCATCGGCCTGGGTTTTGGTGAGTTCCTGCGGGCATTTGGAAACAACAATTACCGAGGCTCGTTTGTAAGCGGCTCTTCCTTCCCGCAGATTCCCGAATGGGAGAATGAAGTCTTTGTAAAACGGTTTTGCATAATCTGTGATAAGAATAGAAAAGCCCGGCTTTACGGAGCGGTGCTGGTAGGCGTCATCGAGCAGTATAACATCTACTTCGGGGTGTCTTTGTACCAGCGCAGGTATACCCAGCATCCGTTCCTCTGCAACACTTACTACCAGTTCCGGAAATTTGATGTGATACTGCATGGGTTCATCTCCTATCTTGAGGGCATTGGTGTTCCAGTCTGCTACAAGGAAACCTTGCGTATGTCGTTTGTATCCCCGGCTCATAGTTGCCACTTTGAATCTGTATTGCAACAGCCTTATCAGATATTCCACATGTGGTGTTTTCCCGGTACCACCTGTAGAAAGGTTGCCAACAGTGATTACCGGAATGCTGAAATCTATGGACGTGAAAATTTTAGCATCATACATCCTGTTGCGCAGCCATAGCACGGCGCCATATAGCAATGCAAAAGGATATAGGAAAACCCGTACTACAGAGAATATATAATAGAGAATGTTTTTGGCTTCCATTTAAGCAAAAATAGATAGTCTGGGGTAGAAAGTCTAAAGTCTAAAGTAGAAAGTTTGGAGTAAATATTAAGAAGTTCTTATCACTTATGTAAATTGCGGCATGAGCTGGATAAAACACCCGGTAATATTAGAAGGGAAAAAAGTGAAGCTTGTACCAATGGACCATGCCCATTTTGATGCACTGATCGAAGTTGGCAGGCAGGAAAAGATATGGGAACACATCTCTATAAACGGAGCAGATAAAGACCGGTTAACGCTGCATCTTAAAAGTGCTATACTGAAGAGAGGCACCGGTGAGCAATATCCATTCACTGTTATTGGTAAGCAAAATAACAGGATCATAGGCAGCACCTTATTCCATAATATCTTTCCCGATCACAGGAAACTGGAGATCGGCTGGACCTGGTATGATCCGGCATACTGGCGGACAGGGTACAATCGTGAATGCAAATTACTTTTACTCACGTATTGTTTCGAAATATTGAAAACAGTACGTGTTCAATTACAAACTGACGAGAACAACCAAAGAAGCAGGAATGCAATATTGGGCATAGGTGCAAAATTTGAGGGTGTTTTACGTAATGAGCGCATACGGGCAAACGGAGCTTTACGCAATACCGTTATGTATAGCATTATAGACGAAGAATGGCCCGCAGTAAAGGCTTTATTAACAGCCCCCCGGCAGTAAAGCATAATGCATCAGGTAATTGTGAAAAACCGTTTAATTCTTCCTGACAGAATCAGCTTTCTTAATGTAAATGGAATCAATGCTGATGATCGGTGTTTTCCTTCCCATGTGGCAGGTAACGCAGGTTATTTGCTCCAATGTGTGGTCGCCGCCGGTCATCTGGCCGATGTATTTTTCGTTGATTGCCTGTACCATCCTCATCATATTCCTGGTGGTGTTTTTCTCCGGTTTATTATCAGAAGCGAAATCAAACTTAGGTTTTTCCTGTCCCTCGACCCGTTCAGATACATGGCAGAAATTACAACGTACCCCAAGAGAAATGGAAAACCCTTTCATAATGTTGTGTAATTCCTTGCCTGAAATATTCCTGGGAAGGATTTTGAGGTTTTTGGGTTTGTCATCGTCATCATCATGCTTTTGTACAAAACTTTGCAAAATGCCCATTCCCAGACACAGAGTAGTAACGAGTAGTAGTTTCTTATTTATTTTCATCTGAAAATATTTGTCTTTTTAGAAGCTCCAGATAGCTATCGGGAGAACTCCCATGAACTTCTGAATGTTGCAAACGAATGTCCCGATAGCTATCGGGATCATTCCTCTGAGTGCAAAACTTCAGCTTTAGCATGGTCGTTTCATAGCGCCAAATTTATAAAGAAAATCCGATTGAATCATTAACCGAAAAGCAATTTTAAAATCCAGAAAATGTTTTCGTGTGGCAATCGCCTCAAAACAAATATCGAAACATGCAATTAATTGTATTAATAGTTGTAAATTCGAATCTATTATTATAAGACTGTTAACTCCTTTGACCCAATTTAAATCTTTTTTTTATGAAGAAGACTCTGTTACTGCTCTGCCTTTTTTTCCTTGCAAAAGGGAGCAACGTTTTTTCGCAATCTACGATTACCATGACTGGTTATCCCATAGTGACGACCGGGTGGACGGTAGGCGGGAGCGCTTTTGCCCTTGACAGTGAGATAGTACTTACACCTGCAACAACCGGAGGTATAGGCCACGTGAATTCTAACACGGCGCTGAACGTAACAGCTTGCGGGCAGTTTACTGTAGATTTTGAATATAAGATATCTAACCCCAGCGGATGCGGCTATGGCGACGGCATAGCTTTCTTTTTTATCAATCCCATGACGAGCTTTGTAGGCGGCGGTGGCCTTGGCCTGCCCAACCCGCTTACTGGTTTTGTATTGACAATGGATACGTGGGACAATGATGCTGACGGCCTTAATCCTGAAGATGAGTTATTTGGTTATCCAACTGCATCAACTTATTTTGAAGGAGATGTTGCGCATCACTTAGCTCCTATACTCGCGCATCAGACTTACATGACAGACGGCACATGGCATCATGTGCGCATCGCATATTTTGCCGGTGTTATAAGAGTTTATCTGAACGGCGCTACATCCCCATCAATGACAGGAAGCTTCCCGATCACAACTGCGGGATATTTTGGTTTTTCTGCCAGTACGGGTTGCGCGATCACTGCACAGATGGTTAAAAATGTTATCGTGACCTATAATACAGTAGGTACGATTACAGGAACAACAATCGTATGTGTTGGCTCAACCACTGCGCTTGCAGATTCTGTTGCGGGTGGCACATGGACCAGTGGCAGCACGGGCGTTGCGACAGTTGGTTCAACTACGGGTGTTGTTACAGGCGTTGCAAATGGTACGGCAGTAATAACTTATACTTACAATTCCGGCGCATGCACCGCAACTACTACCATAAATGTTGTTACCCCTCCTTTGCCGATAACAGGTACAACGAGTATTTGTTTAGGAACTACCACTACCCTGGCAGATGCTACGCCCAGTGGTACATGGAGCAGCAGCAATCCTTCTGTCGCTACAATTGGTTCCGGTACAGGACTGGTGACAGGGGTAGCGGTCGGAACGGTCACAATAACCTATTCCACGGGTGGAACCTGTTATGTAATTACCACCCTGAATGTTACACCTATGCCTGTCGCCATAACCGGCCCTTCGTCAGTTTGCGTTGGCGCTACGATAACGCTGAGTGATGCTACAGGAGGTGGCGTATGGACAAGCAGCAATACAGCTGTAGGAAGTGTAGGATTTTTAACCGGAATCGTAACGGGTGTTTCTTCAGGAGTTGTAACTATATCCTATTCCATTGGAAGTTGTGTAGCTACAAAAATAATTACTGTTAATCCGTCACCGGCAGCTATAACCGGAACGGCTGCGGTTTGTGTCGGGCTTACAACCACACTGAGTGATGCTACAGTTGGTGGCATCTGGACCAGCACCACGGTATCAATTGCTACAATAGGATCTTCTTCAGGTATTGTTACAGGCATTTCGGGAGGCACTTCACTTATTTCCTATATGCTGCCGGGTGGGTGTGCGGCCACCCGTATAGTTACTGTTAATCCTTTACCATCATCTATTACTGGTATGCCGGCTGTCTGTATTGGTGAAACGACTACTTTATTCGATGCAGGCGGGGGTACCTGGACCAGCAGTAATACTTCCATAGCAACGGTAGGGTCTACGAGTGGAATAGTTACAGGTATATCTTCAGGTACTGTAACTATTACTTATACCCTGCCTACAGGATGCATTACTACATTCAACATGATTGTCAGTCCTTTGCCCTCAGCAATTATCGGTAATCCGAACGTATGTGTTGGCCTCACCGATACGTTGAGTGATACTACCGCGGGAGGTATATGGTATACCAGTGATCCGACTATAGCTGACGTAGGCTCGGCAACCGGCATAGTGATTGGTGTTTCATCAGGTACTGTAACAATCTCATACACAAGCAGCATTACCAATTGTTCTGCAGTAAAGACGGTTACCGTAAATCCTCCACCCGGAATAATTACAGGTACCCTCACGGTTTGTGCTGGCGCAACCACTTCATTGTATGATCCAAGCAGCACCGGTGGAACCTGGAGTAGTGGCAGCCCGGCAATAGCGACAATAGGTTCATCTTCAGGTATTGTAACAGGAATTTCTTCCGGTATTGCTGTTATTACCTACACCTTGCCAACAGGCTGTTATACCACAACGAATGTAACAGTTAACCTTACCCCGTTGCCAATTGCAGGCACCCTGAATGTATGTGTGGGATTAACAACAGCATTGGGCGATCCCACCGGCGGCGGTACCTGGAGCAGCAGTACACCCACCGTTGGCAGCATATCGCCACTTGGCATAGTACGTGGCATAACATCAGGAACAACGGTTATTACTTATACACTTGGATCCGGTTGTTTTATTACAGCAACAGTTAATGTGAATTCATCACCCCTGCCAATTACAGGTGTGCTCCAGGTTTGTGTCGGGTTAACGACTACCGTTAGCGATGGCACACCGGGTGGAACATGGGCGATCAGTCCAACTACTATTGCGACAATTGCAGGAACTGTGGTTACGGGTGTGTCTGCAGGTCCCGCAACAGTAACTTATTCAATTGGAGTAGGATGTTCAACAACTGCTGTAATAACCGTCAACCCGCTGCCCGCAGTAATTGGCGGCCCGTCCGCAGTATGCGTTGGTTCCACAATAACACTGACTTCGACAGCCGGTGTAACCTGGAGCAGCAGCGCGACAGGTATAGCCACGGTTGGCAGCGTCACAGGCATAGTTACAGGCGTCAGCCCCGGCACAGCAATGATCATCTGCACGATGGCAGGCACAGGCTGTACGCGCTCGAAGACAGTAAGTGTTAACCCGCTGCCGGCAGCCATAAGCGGCCCGTCACAGGTATGTGTTGGTTCAACGATCACACTCACGGATGCCACCCCCGGCGGCACGTGGAGCAGTATCCCTGCCACCATAGGCACAGTAGGCAGTGCCACAGGTATTGTTGGCGGCATAGCCGCAGGCGCTGTAACTGTCAGTTATACTTTGGGCACCGGTTGCAGCACTACACGGTCAATCATAGTTAATCCGTTGCCTCCGCTGTGCATGGTTACCGGCGGTGGTAGCTACTGCGCGGGAGGTACAGGGTTACACGTAAATTTGAATTGCTCTTCTGTGGGCATCAGCTATCAGCTTTTGCTCGACGGATCACCGATAGGCGTTCCTATACCGGGAACGGGTGGTATTCTTGATTTTGGTTTACAGACTTCTGTGGGCACTTATACAGTAGTAGCCACCAACAGTACAACAGGCTGCACCAGGACAATGAGCGGCAGTGTTATCATTTCACTTAATCCTACTCCGGTATTAACTTGTGGGCCTACGTCGGTTTGCGTTGGGGCGACGGTTGTATGCTGTATTCCATCTCCTCCGGGCGGCCTGTGGATATCGCCGGTTACGACGATTGCAACTGTAGGTTCATCCTCAGGTGGAGTTACCGGTGTTTCTATCGGTACAACTACCATTACGTATACCTTACCTTCCGGCTGCTATGCGACTGCCGCAATAACCGTCAGCCCAACACCCGGTCCGATCAGTGGCCCCGGCACAGCATGTACCGGCACTACAACCACAACGCTTGTTGATGCAGTACCTGGTGGGGTTTGGACAAGCAGCACCCCTGCCGTGGCTACAATAGGATCTTTGACTGGTATAGTTACGGGCGGCACTATAACCGGTACCACAGTAATCACTTACTCTTTAGGGAGTGGCTGCACAGTTACAAAAACACTTACGGTGAATGCCTCTCCGGCTCCAATCACTGGTAGTTTACAACTGTGTGTGTTTGGAACAACTACGCTCGCAGATGCTACACCGGGTGGCGTGTGGAGCAGCAGTGCAACAGGAATTGCCACTGTTGGCAGTACAGGCATAGTAAATGGAATCACCCCTGGTACCGCGATTATTGATTATTCCGTACCATCTGGCTGTTCTTCAACAGTGACGGTTACGGTCAATCCGTTACCAACACCGATAATCGGTCCATCCGTAGTTTGCAGAAACAGCACCATAACACTTTCTGATGCAATTTCCGGCGGCACCTGGTCGTGCTCGCCAACAACTATTGCTACTGTTAATCCGGTATCCGGGGTAGTAACGGGTGTGTCTGCCGGGCCGGCCACTGTTACCTACTCACTTGGTTCGGGATGCATAATAACGAAACCAATAACAGTGAATCCATTGCCCGCAGCTATAACCGGAACGGCCAATGTTTGCGTAGGTCTTACGACCCTTCTTGCTGACGCAACCGCCGGGGGCGTATGGAGCAGTACGAATCCTGCCATAGCTACCGTGAGCAGTACAGGCCTGGTAAGCGGTGTTACCGGCGGGCTGGATACTATTGCGTATACCCTGGCATCTACTACTGGCTGCGCGTCAATTATTACGGTCACTGTTACCGCATTACCGCTCGCCATAAGCGGACCCACTACAGTGTGTGAAGGGAATTCAATTACACTATCTTCAACACCAGGAATTACCTGGAGCAGCAGCACTCCAGTTGTCGGCACTATAAGCTCTACAGGAGTTGTTACCGGGCTAACTGCTGGTATAGTAACATTTTATTGTCCTGCCCTCGGTACAGGTTGCAGTACTTCAATAACCGTAACTGTAAACTCAGCCCCGGCACCTATTGTGGGGGTCACTAACGTTTGCGTGGGTGGCAACATAACACTGACTGATGTAACGCCCGGCGGCACGTGGGGCAGCACCATTCCGGCGCTGGCAACCATCGGCAGCGCTTCAGGTGTTGTCACTGGTGTGGCTTCGGGCACAGTAATCATCTCTTATTCACTTGGCACAGGATGTTATACAGTAGCTCCCGTAGTGGTAAACCCAATATCACAGATACTGGGTAACCCATCGGTATGCGCAGGACAAACAACAACACTCACAGATACAACACTTGGCGGCACGTGGAGCAGCAGCGCCACAGGCACAGCCACAGTGGGCAGTTATACAGGCATAGTTACCGGCGTATCGGCAGGCACAGCCATAATCACCTACACACTGTCCACAGGCTGCTTTGCGACCTATGCGGTAACGGTGAACCCTGCACCTGCCGCAATAACAGGCGCCGCGACAGTATGCGCAGGACAGACCACGAGCCTGGCCGACGCTACCCCCGGCGGCACCTGGAGCAGCAGTAACACAGGTATAGCCACCGTGAGCATAATTGGTACCGTAACAGGCGTATCAGCAGGCGCTGTCACCATCAGCTATACCATAAGCAGCACAGGCTGCCCTGCAACCAGGACAATAACAGTGAACGGACTGCCTGCAGCCATCAGCGGCCCGGCGCAGCTATGCCCCGGCGGCACGGCCGCACTGACCGATCCTTCACCCGGCGGTGTGTGGTTCAGCAGCACTACCGGCACAGCTACAGTAGGTTCTCTGACAGGGCTGGTAACAGCAGTTGCACCCGGCACAGCGCTCATCACCTATTCATTGCCCGCAACGGGCTGCAGTACCAGTATTACGGTAACAGTCAACACTGCGCTGCCACCATTGAGCGGCCCAGCCAGCTATTGCACCGGCTCACCGGTAACACTCACCTCCACCGTGCCCGGCGGCGCCTGGAGCAGCAGTAACCTGTCAGTAGTATCGGCAGCGCTGATCTGCATAGCCCCCGGCACCTCGGTAATAACGTATAGCCTGGGAGCAGGCTGTGTCGCATCAACCACAGTAACAGTG
>CAIMDZ010000031.1 GCA_903839875.1 uncultured Bacteroidota bacterium | reverse complement strand
CCGGAACCACCTGACGGGCCACCGGAGCCTATCGTGGCATTATAAGCAGAACTATAACTCTGGGTGCCACCCGATGTTTGGGTACCACCTGTTGCGAGATATACGCTATAAATAACGCCGTTCGCACCAGTGAGGCCACCACCTTTTCCGCCTGTAGCTCCCCAATCACCGCCGCCGCCGCCGCCGCCTGCTACTACTACACGATTCGTAGTTGTATAGGTTCCCACAGCGCTATTAGTGAGGCGGATATCAGTAGCGCCACCGCCGCCGGCAGAAAATGCCTGGCCTGGCATCCCGCCATTCCACCCGCCATAGGGAGTATAAGCGCCACTGCCATCAGTCTGTCCTGCCTGGCCTACATAAATATATAGCGAAGTGCCCGGCGTCACATTCATAGTACACTGCACGCGCCCTCCCAGAACAACCGGGCCGGGGCTACCACTACTTACGTAACCGCCGCCGCCGCAACCTCCTATCGCATCAATTCCAATCTGAGATACACCTGCCGGAATATTATAGGTCTGTACAGCACCGGTATAGTTAAATGTAGAGGTTTGAGCGATAGCGTTCAAATTCCATCCCAGTAAGATGGCGATGGGGATTATCAGATTTAAGAAGTAAAATCTTTTCATACTTCAAGTATTTATTTAAGAGATAAAAAAATTAAAAAATAAAATCCACAACAGTATTAACATTAACAGAACTATAATTTCTTCTTTAGAAAAATTTGGTTATGCAAAATAATTTATTTCTTATTCAAAACAAAATAACGTTTCAGATTTTTTTAAAAATCAACTATCAATTGAAAGAATAATAATATAAAATAATTTTTAAACTGTATTAACTCTTTAAATTAATAAAAAAATGACACTTGTTAATACATAAGCCTACCTTTCATTGCATTTAATTAATTAAACGTTTTATAATACATTAATCAGGTGTATCACCTATATATTGGCGTCATTTTAATTGAAAATGTCAGGATTTAGTAAAATCAGCCAGATTTGACAACTTTAAATAAAGTTGTCAAATCCGGGGCAGACGTTTTTGCCAGTTTCTTCACACAACATAATGAGTACAAGTATAGATGCTTTGTACCTATAATGACATGCTTTCAAATAACAGGCCCTTAATAATATTCCGTGATTGTTTTTATAACCGTTTACGTTACCATCCAGATAACTTTTGAGCAATTGGCAGCATCCATAATTTTTCTTAGTAATAATATAGCATAATGAATATGAAATAATTAAACCCGTGAAGAAGAAATTCAAAAATAATCATCTTTTCAATGTACTATTCATCGGGAAGTTGCCGATTTTTCAGCATTCCATATCAGTTGTTCAAAATCTTTGCGGCTAAAAATATTGGCTCTGTATTCCTTGATTGGCGTCCACCTTTCTTCAGTTTCAATGAATCTTTCAGGAAGCGCACTCCACAATACTTTTTTATTCCTGTTCACAATAAATAGCTTGCTGTATTCGCTGCCCATATTTACAAAAAGTGAACGGTCTGGCAGTTCTGTTACATTCCCGCCATTTCCAAATTTTTTTGGATAACCCTCCTCAACTGTGCAAGTATATTCCCATACTTTTTTAAAAGTGTCATTTGGTGAAACCGGCTCCTGCAGCATAACTACTGCAGGCATAGAGTCGGTAAACTGGCATGAATTATTGTTAAAGTAGTATAAATATCCATCCCGCGTGCGACCAATATTATGCTGGTTGCAAAACAACCCTTTTCCTATTCCCCGAACTCCCGGTTTGAAAATTTCTCCATAAATATTCAGCACGTTCCCGCCCGGATACGCTATTTTCATTATCCTGTTCAGGTTCCTGAAACCTAAATAAATTATCTTATTTTTTTCATCAAAGAAAAAAGCGTTGTCATGCGGATCAAACCTCTTATTGCTGTCTACTCTTGATTCGTAATAATCAAAATCAGTCCCTAAAAGATACTTTGATGATTTCCATGACCATACCACATTGCCCTTCTCATCGTATTCTATAATCGTACCAAATCTTCCTGTGTTATAGCCTGATTCCGGGAGTTCATTTTTGTTATCAGAAAGCACTAAGTAAGTAGTGTCTTTTGACGATACTAATTTGCACATCACTACTTGCATCCCCAATACCATGTAATGGCCATTAGATAGCCGTGTAAGTTCGTGATGATACATTTCTTTACGTACAGTATCTCCGCTTATCAAACCATTATTTGGCGCTTTCCATAAAATTGCCCCGTTATAATTTATTTCGTAAGCATCTTTGTATATAAACGTAATAGTCCCCCATGGAGTAATCTGCATATCGGCAACATAACCGCTAATATTTGTGTCGGGAATATACCACACCGGGCGGCCGCTCATATCATACAGAACACCTCCCGCATCTACAGATACATAATCATCTTTGTGTTGCTCTGCAGGATGTAATACTTTAAGGCGAAGCTTACTTGTGTCAACACGTGGGTTCATTTGTGTGCTGAAATGAAATAAGACGCTATTTTTAATGCGCTTGCTTTTATCAGTATAAACTACCCGCCAGGTATAATGACTGCCAAAAGAAGGCACTTCGCCTATTACTCTGTTTGTATTACTATATAATACTACAATGATTTTATCATTAAAAGAATCGCGGGAATTGTAATTACCTGCTGCAATTTCAATTTTGTAATTACTTACATTTCCTATCGCTGGAAATGAAAAGCCTATTATTCTGTAATTAAGTTTGCTCCCGTCTTTGGGCATAACCTGCGATAGAGCACACCGTGGAACAATGATGCAAAGCAAATAAATTAATGCTACTTCGATTTTATACATTTGTTTCTATTAAAGGGTTCAAAATTAAACTAAATTACGTTCGGTAATAATAAATAATAGGATAGCAATGCACCTACTGGTCGAAGTTATACCGTTCAAAAGCAAACCTTTTCAAACATTTTTTTTATGTTTGTATTTGCAGGTAGTAAGCCCGTTT
>CAIMDZ010000030.1 GCA_903839875.1 uncultured Bacteroidota bacterium | reverse complement strand
GAACTGCCCAATACCAAACTACTATTGCGCCCCTTCAGGGCTTTGTTCCGTATGTATTTGTACCGGAGGCTTCACCTCCGGCTATTATATTTCACCCTTTCAGGGCTATTTGGCTTTTTTAATGATCCTTAAGTTAATGACATTGCTTTACGAGATATAAATCAGTGCAAAAAAAGTTTCACCACCGCCGATTACAGGGCATGCAGCATAGTCGCAATTATTGCCTTGATAGTGACCAGATTATATAATTTTTAAGCTCGCAAAACCCGTTTGTTAAATATGCTAACTTAGCCCGTTTGCAGTAAATAGTATAAAAAAAGAGAAGGTAGCTTAACGGGATACCTTCTCTTCTAATAAAAACAAATTTACCTGTTTATACTGATGCGGAGCACCTGGTTAATATCCTCATTTATTAACCTGAGCAGGTAGCAGCCATTTGAAACATGATCGTCTAAACTGATGATTTTATTAAATTTTCCGTTTTTGATGGTTGTTACATCCCGGTAAATCAGTTTACCCAGCATATCTGTTAATTCAATATTTACGGGCAGGTTAGTTGCCAGACTTCCTGAAATGGTAAAGTCCCCCGAGTTTGGATTAGGCAATACTGAAATGCCGCCTTCAGCACTGATTTGTCTGACCCCATCTGCAATGGTAATATATACCCATTGATGAGCTTTAGTTTCACACACATCATGGCTGTAAACTACAACTGAAATTGAATCATCAACCGGAGAGCTGAAACTATTACTGATATAGGTGCCGGTAGTGGCGCCTGCTACAGGAATGCTGTTGATATACCACTGGTAGGTAGGCGCCGTGGCGCCGGTAACAATAGCGATAAGTGTATCATATTGCCCCGGTTTTACCGTTGTACCCGGGTTTGCAGCAATGAATATTGCCGGTATTACCGGTGTATCTGTTGTAATTACCAATGGTCCGCTGGTATCCGCGTTTTGCAGCCTGCATGGGTAACTACTGTTAATAATGCAGTAAACCAGATCACCGTTGTTTGGGACAAAAGAATAGAAATTTCCTGTTCCGGATGGAGCGCCGTTTTTAAGCCATGAAAATAAAGGTGAGCTGCCGCCATATACAGGCAACGCATTGAGTATGATCAATGAGCCCTGGCATAAAGTATCGCCGGGGTTGGAAGCGATACTTACAGATGGATTAATGTGGGGCAGCACCGTCATTCTCACGGAATCATTTACCTGTGCCGGTGAAGGACACATGGCATTGCTTGTCATGGTAACTTTCACAAGATCTCCGTTTGCAGGTATATAAGTATAAGTGGTTCCGGATGTGACCGGGAATGAATTAACGGTCCATCCGTAAACGGGGGATGAGCCACCGTTTAGCGGTACAGGTGTAAATGTTACTGTTGCACCGGCACATACTGTATCATTGGGGCTAACGGACATACCAACAGAAGGTACAACTGTCGGAAGAATAGCGATAGCAGCAATGCCGGACATTGCTGCGCTGCAGCCCGTTATTGTGCTGGTTGCCGTTACTGTATAAGTACCTGCCACGGTCAATAAGCCAAAGTCAAGAGCAGAACCTGTTCCAGGGAAGGAGCCAATAGCAGTTGAACCGTGGTACAGCAAGTAGTTTGCGCCCAATCCGGATCCGCTTAAACCTATGTGTACACCTGAATCGGTAGCGCAGCGGTTGCCGCCTCCTGTTACTGTGAATATTGCCGGCAATGGATTTACTGTTACCAGGGTCGTTGCCATGCAACCGGCGGGCAGGGTGTAAATAATTGTAGTTGTTCCCAGTGCAACTCCAGTTACAATTCCGGATGAAGAACCTATAGTTGCATTTGCAGGAATAGTTGAAGACCATGTGCCTCCCGATACCGCATCTGTTACAGTCGCAGTACTTCCAATGCATACACTTGAACCTGTAATAGACGACGGAGCGGTATTAACGGTAACAGAGTAAGCGGAGGCACATCCAAGCCCTGTAGTATAGCTGATTGTGACCACTCCTGTATTGATTCCGGTAACATCACCAACAAGGTCAACTGTTCCTATGGCCGGGCTGGAACTACTCCATGTGCCACCGGGTGTCGGATCGGACAAAGTGATTGACTGCAACTGGCACACGGTTCCGGGGCCGGAAATGGATAGTGGCATAGGGTTGACGGTCATAGCCTTTGTAGTGAAACATCCTGCACCCATTGCATAGGTAATGGTAACAGGGCCAGTAGCTACGCCTGCGACAATACCAGAGCTGCTGCCGATGGTAGCCGTAGTAATATCGCTACTGGACCATACTCCGCCGGGTATGGCATCACTGAGGGTAGTCGTAGAGCTAATGCAAATATATGGGCTGCCTGAAATGGCAGCCGGTAAAGGATTTACTGAAACAGTCATTCTTGCGGGACAAGGATAGCCTGAAACAGAATAAAAGATACTTACTGTTCCTAATGAATCCCCGGTAACCACACCGGAAGGACTGACAGACGCTATGCCCGGAGTACTGCTGCTCCAGATACCTCCGGGTGCCGGATCACTTAAAGTAGTTGCAGTGCCTATACAAACCCTGTTGATCCCGGTTATGGGCAACGGATTAGCGCCAACTGTAACCAGCACAGTAAGTGAGCAGCCCGTTGACAGGGTATATGTTAGTATGCTTACACCGGTAGCAACAGCCGTAACAATACCTGAAGTAGCGCCTACTATAGCAACTGTGGTATCGCCGCTGCTCCACGTGCCTATGCCCGTTGCAGAAAATGTGCTGGTATTGCCGTAACAGAGACTCGTGCTACCTGAAATCAGTACCGGCAGATTATTGACATTAACAGTATGTGTGGCATAGCAACCCGGACCGGTTGAGAAAGTGACAACTGCACTTCCTGCATTTACTCCTGTCAGCAGCCCGGTTGAGGAGCCAATTGTGGCAACAAATATGTTGCTGCTGGTCCATGTGCCCGCACCCGATGGGTCGGTAAGCACGGATGATGCACCCTGGCAGACAGTAAATGTACCGGCTATTGGAAGCGGAGCATTAACAACTGTCACCAACTTAGTAGTAAAACAACCAGTACCTACCAGGTAGTTAATAGTTACTGTCCCAAGTGCTATTCCTGAAACTATACCTGAGGCAGAGCCTATACTTGCGATAGTTGGATCGCTGCTTATCCATGTCCCGCCACCGGCATCTGTAAGCGTAATAGCGGATCCGAGACAAACAATTGCAGGGCCTGAAATAGGCGACGGCGCCGGATTTACGGTTACCGATTTGGTAGCGCTACAACCGGTTGTGCCGGGAAAAGTAAAGCTTATTAAGGTTGTACCGGAGCTTATTCCGGTTACATTGCCAACCCCATCAACAGATCCGATGCCGGGGTTGCTGCTGCTCCATGTGCCTGAAGGGGATGCATCAGTAAGGGGAATCGTATGGCCAATACAAACGAAAGAAGGGCCGGAAACAGGCAATGGCAGCGGATTTACCGTTACTATTACAGAGGCAACGCAGCCTGTGGTCAGATAATCTATCGTGGTTGTGCCCGCACTTATCCCTGTAACTACACCGCCCGGTGATACAGTTGCGATAGCTGAGGAACCACTGATCCATGTTCCACCTAATGTACTATTTGTGAGCGTTGTAGTTTGGCCCACGCATACTACAGGAGTGCCGGATATGGGAGAAAAAGGATTTACTACTACAGCCATTACTTCGGTGCATCCTGTTGCGATGATGGTATATGAAATGATGACAGTGCCTGATGCAACCCCTGTTAACATACCTGTTGATGAACCTATCATAGCTATTCCAGGCATGCCGCTGCTCCAGGCGCCGCCGCCTATTGCATCAGTATATGCAACCGTTTGACCTACACAGACACTCAAAGGGCCGGAAATGGGCAAGGGCCCCGCAGCAACGGTTACAGGTTTAGTTGCATAACAACCCGAACTGATGGTATAGGTGATGTTTGTGACCCCAATGGCAGTACTGCAAAGGTAACCTGAAGAAGATCCTATCGTAGCTATACCTACGCTGCCGCTGGTCCATGTGCCCCCAGTTGTTGCGTCAGTTTCAGTGACACACCCAGGATGACAAATTGCTGAAGGGCCAGCAATAGCAACCGGAGCCGCTACTACTGAAACCGTAGTGGTAACCACACAACCGGTGCCAAGCGTATAGGAAATTAAGGATGTACCTATCGCAATGCCGGTAACAATACCTGAAGTGCCTATGGCAGCAACAGATGTATTTGAACTGCTCCATGTACCACCGGGAGATATATCATTTAATGCTGCCGTTAAACCGATGCAAACTGTAGTAACCCCGGTTATTGGCGATGGCATAGGGTTGACGGTTACTGATTTTGTAACAAAGCAGGAACCTCCGAGTGAATAAGTAATAATAGTTACGCCTGGTGTTAAAGCACAGACAATTCCGGATAATGAACCTACAGAAGCGACTGTTGGAACACTGCTGCTCCAGGTACCTCCGGCTACTGTGTCTGTTTCAGTTACGCAATCAGCGCTGCACAATGCAGCAGGCCCGTTGATTGGGCCGGGGGCATAATTTACGGTAACTGTTTTTGCAGCAAAGCAGCCTCCAGGCATTAAATAGGTGATTACAGCAGTGCCGACACCAATACCGGTCACTACACCAATGCCCGAAACAGTTGCAATAGCTGTTGAAGAACTGCTCCATGAGCCGCCTGTTGTTGCATCGCTTAACGTTATCGTTGATCCGACGCAGGTGGTTGATGGTCCCCCGATTGCAGCCGGGGACGGAGTTACGGTAACTGTTGCAGTTTGGTTGCATCCGGTGCCGAGTGAGTAAGTAATAAGTGTTGTGCCCGTTAAAATTGCTGTTACAGTTCCGGAGAGCGATCCTATACTGCCGACTGATGGGGATGAACTGCTCCAGATCCCTCCGGTATAGCAATTGGATAAAGTCGCTGATGCGCCCGCGCAAATGCTTAAACTGCCGGTGATAGGGCAGGAGCCGGGACCTGATGTTATTGAAGTTGTTACAAAACAACCGGTTGGCAAAGTGTAAGTTATAGTTACAACGCCCGCTGTAATACCTGAGACAGTACCTGAAGATGAGCCAATAGAAGCTATTGCAGATGCGCTGCTGGTCCATATACCGCCAGTGGGTGTGGATGTCAGTGTCATTGAAGACCCTACGCAAACAGCAGAGGGACCCGCTATTGCAGCAGGTAACGGATTAATAGCAATAACTGCAGTGCCCGTCATTGTTCTTGAGCAGCCTGTAGTTGCATTTGTTGCTACTACTGTATAAGTACCTGCAGCAGTCTGCAACCCAAAATCGAGCGCACTGCCGGTACCTGCTATTGTGGAACCTACCGGAGATGCGCCATTATATAACTGGTAATTGATGCCCGTTGAGGAACAGGAGAGCCCGATATGGATACCCGATCCTCCGGTGCAATAGCTGCCGCCGCCGGTTACCGTGCAAATAGATGGTAATGGGTTTGTGCAAAGAGGAAAAGTCGCATAGCAACTGCCAACTGTATAAGTTATAGTAACACAGCCAATCGAAACCCCTGTAACAACGCCCGATCCTGAACCAATAGTAGCAATTGCCGTATTGCTGGATGACCATGAGCCGCCGGGTGTGGCGTCTGTTAATGTTGTTGTTGCACCTAGACAAACACCTGCTGCGCCACTAATGGGAGCGGGCATGGGGGTTACGGTAATTGTTTTTGATGCAGAGCAGCCCGTGATTGTTGTATATAAAATTGTGTCCAATCCGGCAGTAACACCTGTTACAGTACCTGACAAAGAACCTACAGAAGCGTTACTATTGCTGGCTGTCCATGTTCCACCGGGTGACGGGTCTGTCAATGTAATGTTCGAACCAACGCAAACTTTATTAAGTCCGGCAATGGGGAGTGGCAATGGGTTAACCGTGATGGGGGCTGTACCCCTGCATCCCGGCATTGGCAAAGTATAAGTTATTGGTGCGATGCCAGCTGCGACACCCGTTGCGACACCGGTAGTAGAATCAATGGTCGCAATCGCGGTATTGCCGGAAGACCACCTAGCTGAAGGGCCACCCGGAAAGTAAGAAATACAAGTTCCCGTTCCGCCAACGCAAAGACTTGGGCAAACAATATAATCAATTAAGGGATCTACCGTCATCTGTTTAGTAACATAACAACCAGTGCTAGTCAAAGTATAAGTCACATGCACAATTCCCGCTGAGATGCCGCAAATAGTGCCTGAACTGGAACCCATACTTGCTATTGATGGATCGCTGATAGACCAGATACCGCCTGGTGTTGCATCGGATTCCGTGGTACAGCCGGCCCAATAGCCGCCGCAAACTGTATTTGATCCGGTCATAGTTGCCGGCACGGGATTTACCGTTATCGCCATAGTTACCGTTCCTCCGCTGGTCGTATAAGAAATCGTATCCACGCCCGCAGCCACACCCGTTACAACACCTGTTAATGAGCCAACCGTGCCTATGGCGGTATTGCTGCTGGTCCATGTTCCACCTATAGGGGACCCTGTTAAAGTAATGGTACTTCCCACGCAAACAGAAGCAGGCCCTGTAATAGGTGGGCTGGGAAGATTACTTAGAAAAGCATCATAGCTTCCACCTGCAAATGCAGCCTGGTAAGCACCCGATGAAGCAATACCAGAGGTGCTGCTTGTAGATCCATACAGGTATAGAGCGCCTGTACTGCCAATAGCTACACCATTAGCTGCATCGTTTCCGCTTCCACCATAATAGGTAGCCCAGTTTAAAGCGCCTGTGCTGTTGAAATCAGCCAGAAATGCATCACTCCCCCCCCCGCCAAAGGCCGGTTGGTACGAGCCTGATGTGGTCATTCCGGTGGTAGTGGCTGTATATCCGGTAATATACACATTACCAGTGCCAGCTAACGCTATTCCATTCGCCTGGTCAAATCCGGAGCCGCCATAATAGGTACCCCATTGCAACGCACCTGTACTGCTGAACTTTGCAAGAAAACCATCCTGGCCGCCTCCACTATACGCTGTCTGGTAAGCTCCGGACGTAGCTATTCCTGCTGTACTGCTTGCATATCCTGTTATATAAATATACCCCGAGGCATCAATAGCCATTTGCATAGCTCCGTCGTCTCCGGTGCCGCCATAATACGTAGCCCATTGTAAGATACCTGCACTGCTGAATTTTGACAGGAATGCATTGAATGCGCCGCCACCATAGGTTGATTGGTAGGAGCCAGACGTGGCTATAGCTGAGGTGCTGCTTGTTGCACCTGACATAAATACATTACCTGTTCCATCTATTGCTATTCCATACCCCATGTCGGTCCCGCTACCGCCGTAGTAAGTACCCCATATCAGGGAGCCCGCACTGCTGAACTTCGCAAGAAAAGCATCTTCAATACCGCCGCCATATGCTGTCTGATGAGCGCCTGAGGTGGCTATGCCGGAAGTACCATCTGTTTCACCAGTCATGTATACATTTCCTGAACCATCTATGGCTAATCCATAACCCTGTTCAATTACATTACCTCCAATGTATGTGGCCCAAACAAGGGAGCCAGCACTGGTAAATTTCGCAAGAAAAGCATCGTAAGCGCCGCCGCCATATGTCGTCTGGTAAACGCCCGATGTAGCAATGCCGGATGAACTGCCTGTGCTGCCATCTATATATACGTTCCCTGAACCATCAATAGCTATGCTAAATGCGACATCATCTCCGCTGCCCCCAAAGTAAGTGGCCCATTGAATTGCACCACTACTATTAAATTTTGCGAGAAAAGCGTCATCCGTACTTCCTCCGTAAACAGTGTGGTAAGCCCCGGTTGTTGCAATACCAGACACGCTGGATGTAAACCCATCAATATATATATTCCCGGAACCATCGAGGCCCATACCCAATGCCTGGTCGTCTCCACTTCCGCCAAAATAGGTGCCCCAGGTCAGGCCTGGGTCTATAGTCAATGTACCGGTGTAGTCGGCAACATTGTAACTAACTTCATTATTCTGCAAGTTAAAACTGCAAACTACCTGTTCTTTGCCGGCAGTATAGCTATATGGTGCTTGTTCTGTAATATTTCCCATCGGGGTCTGGGCTTCCAGCCTACCGTCTGTAGCCAGGGAAAGTTTTGTTGCCCCACCGTATTTCAATTTTATATCGCTTACCCTGCCACCTTCGCGCACCACGAATTCGTGTTTTAATTGTGTGCCGCCGGTATAAAGTACCCAGTCAATTTTGGGGTAAATATCCTTATAAATAATGCGCTTATAGCTGTGTGCCGTTGCCCCTTTCTCCCCAACAGCGGCAGTGAAATAATTTTCGTAATACCCCTGCTCCTGTTCCGTAATCAATTTAGCGTTTTTATTAGCTCCTATGAGTTGCACATCCATACGATACATGGTGTAGGTTGAGTGATCAGCTTCTCCGTTTTCAGGGTCTTCTGAATGTAATCCTGGAATGGATAACCGCGATTTTGAAGGCTTTGATGCCTGCGCTTTATCGCACTTGCTGAATTGATAATGGATGAAGCAGTTGCCAATAAAAATGTTCAGCCCGGCCGATGCCTTGAGGCTGAAATCTACATCAGTGCGTGGTTTACTGAACTGGTCGGTTACCTGGCCCTTATTTTCCATGAAAAGCAGATCTTGCCCACTGGTAATATTGTTTAATTGGCTGGCACGTAAATGTTCAGATAATTGGTTTTGCGCACTTACACCAATTTGGGCCTTTGGCTTTCCCGTGCAGTTATTTTCTCTTGCACTTAATGAAAAAGCGGCAGTGGCGAAAAATAAAAATGATATGAGTTTCTTCATAGCGTATTATTTAGAACCGGATACTTATATGGCGTACATTTTATCCTAAATGTTAGAAAAAAATAAAAAAATAACCCTTATCAAGCCGGACAATTTGATAATTGTATATGCTTAATATTGAAATAACAAATGTACGAATATAATAGTGATTTTTTTTGGTACCTGTTACCAATTTAATAAAAAAAGGGGTTGCGTTTTTACACAACCCCCTCCAAAAATAATTCAGACTTTACAATATCGTCCAGGTTTTCTCTCCTGAAAGAATCTTATCCAGCGATGGCGTGCCTTTGCGGGCTATCAGGTCTTCTATCTGAAGCCTTATACCATCTTCGCAGGTTGGCCTGTCTTCAGAATAAATTACACCGAACGGACGAGGGAAACTTACCCCATTATAATGTGTATCGAAGAAGCTGGCGATAATATGCGCTTTGGTTTTATCATGTTCATCATGAATCCAAAGATCATTTACTGAATTGCCGTTTTCGTTCAGATGCACAATTACAGGGTTGGTGCCGTCTAATTTAATGCCCTTGTCTGCGCCTGCACCAAAAACCAATGGTTTGCCATGCTCTAAGTATATAGATTGTTCCTGCTTGGTTTCTTTTTCAGAATAGGCGAAGAAAGTTCCGTCATTAAATACAGGGCAATTCTGGTAGATCTCCACAAATGAGGTTCCTTTATGTTCATTGGCGCGCTTCAATACCATTTGCATGTGCTTGGGATCACGGTCAAGTGAACGTGCGACAAAGCTGCTTTTAGCGCCCAGAGCCAGTTCGCTTGGATTGAATGGTTCTTCAACAGAACCATAGGGTGTTGATTTGGCAACTTTCCCTTTTTCAGAAGTAGGGGAATATTGTCCTTTGGTCAAACCATAAATCTGGTTGTTGAAAACAAGATAATTTACATCGAAGTTTTTGCGCATCAGGTGAATGAAATGGTTGCCGCCTATTGAGAATGCATCACCGTCACCTGAAACTATCCAGACACTAAGGTCAGGATTGAGGGCTTTTACTCCAGATGCGATTGCCGCCGCTCTTCCGTGAATGCTGTGCATGCCATAAGTGTCCATATAATAGGTAAACCTTGCTGCACACCCGATTCCTGAAATAAAAACAATATCTTCTTTTGGTACGCCAAAGTCAGGAAAAACTGTCTGTACCTGCTTTAAAATTGAGTAATCACCACAACCGGGACACCATTTCACTTCCTGGTTCGACGCGAAATCTTTCGCTGTAAGTTTTGGTGCCGGCTCTTTTTCTGCTATAGTAGTCATTTAATATTATTTAAGAATTTCAAGAATTTTGTTTTTCAGTTCACTTGTAGTGAAAGGCAATCCCTGCACTTTTGAAAGGCCGATAGCAGGTAACAAATACTTAGCCCTGATCAATTGCAGCAACTGTCCGCAGTTCATTTCAGGGATCAGAATATTATCATAACCACTTAGCAGCTCACCAAGATTTTTAGGGAATGGGTTAATATGGCGTAGATGAACATGCGCAACATCATAACCTTCCGCTATCAATTCGCGTACGGCAGTTTTGATGGATCCCGAAGTAGAACCCCAGGCAAGCACAACCAATTTACCAGTATCTTTTCCACTATCAGGTTTAACCAGGGGAATATAATCGGCTATTTTCTGAATTTTTTCGGCACGTATCCTTGTCATTGTTTCGTGGTTCTTCGCATCATAGGAAACATTACCGGTTTCGTTCTGTCTTTCGAGCCCACCAATACGATGCATCAGTTCTTTTGTGCCGGGTTTTACCCATGGGCGTGACAATTTTTCATCACGCTTGTAGGGCATGAATGTACCGCCCGGATTATTATTTTCTGTAACAAAATTTACCTTGTAATGCTTGAGGTCAGCCGCAGCAGGGAAACGCCATGGTTCTGTACCGTTGGCAATATATCCGTCGGTGAGCACGATAATGGGAGTCATATGCTCAACTGCAATACGAGCGGCTTCAACTACCGTATTAAAACAATCAGAAGGTGAACAAGCTGCGATTACCGGCAAAGGACCTTCACCATGCCTGCCATACATAGCCTGCATGAGATCTGATTGTTCCGTTTTGGTAGGCAACCCAGTTGATGGTCCGCCACGCTGAACATTAACGATGATTAATGGTATTTCGAGGATTGTAGCCAGCCCTATAGCTTCTGTTTTCAGCGCCATACCCGGACCTGAAGTAGTGGTAACACCAAGACCTCCGGCATAAGAAGCTCCGATTGCGGCACATACAGCCGCTATCTCATCTTCTGCCTGGAAAGTTTTTACATTGCTTGTTTTATATTTCGATAATTCATGCAATACATCTGAAGCAGGAGTAATAGGGTAAGAGCCCAGGAACAATGGCAGGCCGGACAATTCAGCAGCCGCCACAAGACCTATAGCGGTAGCATGGTTGCCAGAAATATTGCGGTAAACTCCTTTAGGCAAATTAGCCGGTGATACCTTATATCTTGTAGTAAAGATCTCCGTATTATCGCCATAATTCCAGCCTGCTTTCAGGGTCTGTATATTTGCATCGGCGATTTCCGGTTTTTTTGTGAATTTTTCTTTAATGAAATTGATGGTATAATCCATCGGCTCATCAAACATCCAGAACAGGAGACCAAGCACGAACATGTTTTTTGAGCGTTCAATCTCTTTCATGCCGAGTCCTGAAGCAGAGAGGCATTCTTTGGTAAATCTGGTAACATCTATTTTGTGAACAGTGTAATTATCCAGTGAACCATCTTCCAGTGGGTTAGCGCCATCAGGATAACCTGCCAGGCTTAGATTTTTCTTATCAAATCCGGCAGTATTGGTAATAATAATGCCACCTTTTTTCAAACGGGCAATATCTACTTTCAAAGCGGCTGCGTTCATAGCTACCAGTACATCGTATTCATCACCGGGTGTAAATATCTCTTTGCTGCCAAAGTTCACCTGGAAACCGGAAACGCCGGCAGTGGTGCCGATAGGAGCGCGTATTTCAGCAGGGAATTCAGGGAAGGTACTAAGGTCATTTCCTAAAAACGCCGCCGTATCAGTAAACTGCGAACCGGTAAGCTGCATTCCATCGCCAGAGTCACCGGAAAACCTTATCACTATACTATCTGCTTCAACCAGGGTTGTTTCGTGCCCTAGTTTTTGTTCTAAAGTTGATTCCATTCTGTAAAATTAAGTAATTTATTTATTTGAAAAGTTAATATTATGGATGGAGTGAATGCATTTTTGCCTCCAGGTCCTCTTTTGATTCCACATTGTCCTCATCATGCAGGCAACAATCCACCGGACAAACCGAAGCGCATTGTGGTTCTTCATGAAAGCCTACACATTCCGTGCATTTATCGGTTACTATATAATACAGGTCGTTGGAAACAGCCTGGTGTCCGGCATCCGCATCACTGGTCATTCCGCTTTTGGAAGTGAAATCTCCTGATAAGGATGTCTTGTAAGAAAATCTCCACTCTTCGCCTCCGGCGTAAATAGCTCCATTAGGGCATTCGGGTTCACAGGCCCCGCAATTGATGCAATCATCAGTTATTTTAATTGCCATAGTTCTAATATTTTTTTTTAAAAGTATGAAAATAGGCTGTAAAAGTAAATTTATTTATACATTTATGGGTTATGATTTTAGTCATTATTTGCTATAAACCTTAGTTATACTTTTGCGAGCGTACTTAATTGTATCTATACAATAAATATTAGGCGAATTTAGATTAAATTTGCCTGAAATAATGATTAAAAATAATATTGTAAATAATTGATAAAAATTTTTAAGCATATAAATTCATTATAAGATGGGTCCTTCTGCACTTATATTATTGGTAATAGTTGGCATAGCATTTGCCGGAGGAGGTATCTTAATTTCCAAGGCTATTGCAAAAACTTCCAAAAATAAAAGTAAGGGGGAACCATATGAGTGTGGCATACCTACAAGCGGCACATCCTGGATACAATTTAATGTAGGTTATTACCTGTTCGCACTGATATTTTTAATTTTCGATGTGGAATTGGTATTTATGTATCCCTGGGCGGTAGCAGTTAAAAAGATCGGAATGCCGGGGCTGATCGAGATCGTTATTTTCATGTTTATCCTTTTTATGGGGTTATTGTATGCATGGAAGAAGGGTGCGCTGAAGTGGATGTAATTTAGTCGAAAGTCGTTAGTCGAAAGTAGTAGTGGTTAAAGTCAAAAGCTAAAAGTTTTCAATGGCAGATACAGAAAAGTTGATATTTCCGGCGCAACTGCACCAAACTGCAGACGGCGGAATTGTGGTATCAAAGCTCGACGATATTATCAATTGGGCCAGGTCAAATTCCCTTTGGCCCCTGGTTTTCGGTACCAGTTGCTGTGCGATAGAAATGATGTCTGCGGCTGATGCAAAGTATGATTGGTCGCGTTTCGGATTTGAGGTGGCCCGGGCTACTCCCCGCCAGGCAGACCTGATCATTGTGGCAGGTACGATCGTGATGAAAATGGCTCCGGTTCTGAAAAGGCTTTATGACCAGATGCCTGATCCAAAATATGTAATAGCAATGGGCGCCTGTACTATTTCAGGGGGGCCATTCTTTTATAATACTTATTCGGTTGTAAAAGGCGTTGACCATATTATTCCGGTAGATGTTTATATACCCGGTTGCCCGCCACGCCCTGAGGCTTTGCTTCATGCCATGATCACCTTGCAGGAAAAAATAAAACATGAAACCTATTTCGGAAAATCAAAAGAGAGCGCCAAATGACCAATGAAGAGTTGAAACAATCGGTAAGTGCGCTTTTCACTAACGTGACTTATGATGAAACAGGTGAATTCCTGAATGTTGTTATTGATGCAAAAGATTTGCGGCCTCTGATTCTGGCTTTGAGAAGTAATAAGGAGTTTAGTTTTGATTATCTTTTTTGCCTTACATGCGTTGACTGGAAGACCCATTTAATGATGGTGTACCACCTTCTTTCCAGGACGCATAAACATACGGTTGTTTTGAAAGCAAAGATCGCGGATGTAAATAATCCGGAAATAGAAACGGTATGTGATATATGGCAAACAGCGAATTTTCATGAGCGAGAGGTATATGACCTTTTTGGTGTGAAATTCCTTAACCATCCTGACCTGAGAAGAATATTACTTGATGAGAACTGGGAAGGCTTTCCTTTAAGAAAAAATTATGTTGATGAAAATATGATATCCATATGAAACGACAAATCGAAGATGAGTTTTGTATGGAGTGGAGTGGGAATTATAATGTTGAATAGATTATATACCTGATGGGAGTTCCATTAGGCCTTTGAAAAGACAAAAATTATTCTAATGAATTTGCTGGGAGAAGATATAGTAACCGAAGAAGGCGAATTTGTCATAAATATTGGGCCTCAACACCCATCTACGCATGGCGTGCTTCATCTGAAGGTATGGCTCGACGGGGAGATGATCAAAAAGATACAGCCCCATTTGGGTTATATCCACAGGTCTATTGAAAAAATGTCCGAGAGCCTTTCCTACCGCAATTTCATATATGCTACCAGCCGGATGGACTATCTAAGCGCACATATCAATAATCAGGCTTGTGCCCTGTGTGTTGAGAAAGGCCTGCAGATAGAAGCTCCACCCCGCGCGCAGATAATCAGGGTTATTATGGCTGAACTGACAAGGCTTGCATCTCATCAGTTGTGGTGGGGCTGCACCGGTCTTGATCTTGGCGCTGTGACGCCGTTTTTCTATGCATTCCGCGAGCGTGAGTTCATCATGGAAATTATGGAAGAGACCTGTGGCGCCAGGCTTACGATGAATTACTCGGTGCCCGGTGGCGTTATGTATGACATTCACCCAAACTTTCAGACCAGGGTTAAGGATGTTCTTAAGCAGATCAGATCCAAGTTTAACGAATACGATGATATCCTTACCGGTAATGTGATCTTTGAACAGCGGACAAAAGGAGTGGGGTATTTATCGCCTGAAGATGCAATTTCATTTGGCTGCACAGGCGCTACCGCGCGTGGTTCTGGTGTAAGTTGTGATGTAAGGAAGTGGTTTCCTTATGATGGTTATGAGAAGGTACAGTTTAAGGAGATACTGGAAACAGGAGGCGATTGCTATGCCCGCTACATGGTGAGGATGGCGGAGATGAAGCAATCGGTTTACATTATTGAACAATTGATTGACAACATACCCCAGGGGGATTTCCAGGCTAAAACAAAAATGGTGTTGAAGTTACCCAAGGGCGAATTTTACCAGCGTGTGGAAACAGCCCGCGGAGAACTGGGTGTATACATAGTAAGTGATGGCGCGGCCTCTCCCTATCGCATAAAATACAGGTCGCCAAATTTCTGTAACCTCTCTGCTTTGGAGACAATGGCTGTTGGTTCTAAAATAGGGGACCTGGTTGCAATTATGTCCACAATAGATCTGGTGATACCGGATGTGGACAGGTGAGTTTAGCTGAATGGTTGATAAGTTGATTGGTTGATAAGTTGATAGGTTAAAATTGAGATTATTGTAAATGATTTATTATGGAAGTAAATGAGGCGGAATTAAATTACAGTAAGAAAAAATACACTGTTGAAGAATATCGGGAGATGGAAAGTACTTCTGAGGTAAAGCATGAATATTACCAGGGAGAAATATTTGCTATGGCGGGTGCGACGGTACCACACAATTTCGTCAAAAAAAACATTATTTCTGCTCTTGATCAGAAACTAAATGACAGTCCTTGTCAGCCACATAACGGTGATACGAGGATCTATATCAAGAAAAATGGCATGCACATGTATCCAGATGTCACTGTTATTTGTGGCGAGGTGCAAACCGATAATAACGATAAATTCAATGTGCTTAATCCGACAATAATTTTGGAAGTTCTTTCTCCGTCAACAGAGGGTTATGATAAAGGGCTCAAGTTCTCTTTTTACCGTGAGATACCGACTTTGAGAGAATATATTTTAGTGGAGCCAGAGTCGTTGCGCATTGAAGCTTTTCACCTTAACGGTGACGGGTTTTGGGGGCTCAAAGTATACAAGGATATAGATGATACTCTGGAATTAACATCAATTAGCGTTTCTTTACCACTAAAGGAAATATATAAACGAACCGAAGTAACCGATCAATTGGATAACAAAAAATAAATCAAATAAACATTGAACCTCTTTCTTACAATAAGCTTTTCTTCCATTGCCAGCAGTTTACACAACTGGCTGACGAAGACCATTGGTAACCTTACCATGGTACAGGTTACTGAAATGGTATTAGTAGGACTCTCTTTGCTCGTCTTCCTTGTTCCATTATGTTTTGTGCTGGGCTATATGGAACGTAAAGTTGCCGCATTTATGCAGATTCGCCTGGGCCCCAACCGTGTTGGCCCAAAAGGAACTTTGCAAATCGTTGCTGATACGGTGAAGCTATTATTTAAGGAAGGCCTCACACCCAATGCTTCAGATAAGTTCCTCTTCAACCTGGCTCCTATTATTGTTGTGGTTACCTCAATGCTGGTAATGGCGCCTATTGCTTTTGCAAAAGATTTTCAGTTGTGGGACCTGAATATCGGTGTGCTGTATGTTTCATCTATTTCTTCAATAGGCGTTATCGGTATTCTCATGGCGGGCTGGAGCAGCTATAATAAGTATTCATTGCTTGGCGCAATGCGTAGCGGGGCGCAAATAGTGAGTTACGAACTTTCTGTAGGGCTCGCAATTATTTCAATAGTTATCCTTACAGGAAGTTTGCGCATGTCTGATATAGTGATGAGCCAGGCGAATGGCTGGTGGATATTTAAAGGCCATATCCCGGTATTTATTTCCTTTGTCATCTTTCTTATTGCCTCTACCGCTGAGATCAACCGTGCACCGTTCGACCTTGCCGAAGCAGAGCAAGAGCTTACAGCGGGTTTCCATACCGAATACTCAGGGATGAAGTTTGCCATGTTCCTGTTGGCTGAGTACATCAATTTATTTGTGGTGTCGGCAATAGGCGCTACATTATTCCTTGGTGGCTGGATGCCGTTCCACATCAGCAACTGGGCCGGCTTTAATAATGTAATGGACTATTTGCCTTCGTCCATCTGGTTTTTAGGGAAAACATTTTTCATCATATTCATCATTATGCAGTTCCGCTGGTCATTCCCGCGCCTGCGTGTTGACCAGCTATTGACACTCGAGTGGAAGTACCTGTTGCCAATAAGTATGGTTAATGTGATACTGGTAACTGTGATGGCGATTATGGGTTGGCATTTTTAACCCCCTGCCCCTAAAGGGGAGTACGTTGGATTCGTACCCCTGGCTTGGGAATCGCAGATGGACAGGAAAAAAAGAGTAGTAAAATTGAATGAAGTAAAATAGTGGTTCGTTAAAAAAACAATAGAATAAAAAACAAAAGAGAATGAAAGAGTATTTCGTGACCATTTACAAAGGAGTGCGATCGCTGCTTAAGGGCATGAAGCTCACGGGTTATTATTTTACTCATCCCAGGGAAATAAAAACCGAGGAATATCCTGATAACCGCGCAACACTCAAAATGTTTGACCGGTTCAAGGGAGAGGTGGTGATGCCGCATGATGAGAAAAATGAGCATCGTTGCACAGGTTGCCAGGCTTGCGAAATAGCTTGTCCAAACGGTACCATAAAGATCATCACCAAGCAGGAAATTCAACCGGATGGCAAAAAGAAAAAAGCGATAGACACTTTTGTTTATCACCTGGAGCTGTGTACTATGTGCAACTTGTGTGTGGTAGCCTGCCCGTCAGACGCTATTGTTATGGCCCAGACATTTGAGCATAGTGTTTATGATAAAAAACAATTAAAGAAAGTGCTTAATAAACCAGGATCAAAAATCATGGAGGGAGTTGAATAATGGATGCAAGAACAATCATATTTTATATTTTGGCTGCTACTGTCATAGGGGGTGGGCTAATGGCAGTCACTTCACGGAAGATTTTCCGCTCAGCCGTATTTCTTTTATTCTCTCTGATCGGAATTGCAGGACTTTATTTTTTCCTGGATTATGAATTTATAGCCGCTGTGCAAATTATTGTTTACGTAGGCGGTATTGTTGTACTCATAATTTTTTCCATTTTCCTCACGCACGGTTCTGGCCAGGACATGAAACGGCCTGCGCTTGGCAGATCTGTTTTTTCGGCCCTTGCTGCCATATTTGGCTGCATTCTTACCATGTTCTTCATTTCGCAACAGGTATTCGTTAAAACACTTGAAGCACCTATAGAACCAACGGCCGGTGAAATAGGTGCACAGATGCTGAGCACTACACAACATGGATACATTTTACCCTTCGAGGTAGTAAGTATGTTATTGCTGGCGGCTATGATTGGTTGTATTGTGATTGCTATAAAAATAAAAGTACCTGCTCATGAAATATTGCCTGAAAAAGGAGAGGATGCGGAGGTGAAGATTATTGAAGTAGTTGACGAATTAAAAGTAGAAATAGATAGTTAGGAAGTATTTAATCGAGAGTAATAATGAGAGTGATGCTGAAGGCATCAAACGTTTATAGCAAAAATAGAAAACAATGGCTCGATGCCGAAGGTATCGCACTAAGTAACAAAATGAAAAGATAATATGCCTGGGACGTTTACTCAAATTTATATTCAGACGGTGTTTGCGGTAAAGGGCAGAGAAAGCCTGATACAGCCTGAATGGGAAGAACACCTTTATAGATATATAACCGGAATAGTGCAAAAAAAGGATCAAAAAATGCTGGCAATAAATGGCATCCCGGACCACATTCATTTCTTTATTGGCATGCGACCAAGTTGTTGTTTGTCGGATTTGATTAGGGAAGTAAAAAAATCATCAAACGATTATATAAAGGAGAACAATTTTACAAAATACAATTTTAGCTGGCAGGAAGGATATGGCGCATTTTCGTACAGCCATTCACAATTAGATAATGTAATCGGATATATCAGGAATCAGAAAGAACATCATAAAAAAGCGACATTTAAAGAAGAATACATTGATTTTTTGAAGAAATTCAATATTACGTTTGATGAGAAATATTTGTTTGAATGGATTGAGTAGTGCGATACCTTCGGCATCGGAGTGTATTGCGTAGTAAGTGCTATAAACGTTTGACCCCTTTAGGGTCAGCAGGAAGAAAAATGAAAAATATGAATTGGTATTTGGATTTTGGTTTTAACTTTTAACTTTTGACTTTGCAATGAACGACATAGGATTGATACATTTCTTATTTGTAAGCTGTGCACTATTTTTTATAGGCATTTACGGCTTTCTTACCCGCAGGAATATGATCACTATGCTCATGTCTGTGGAACTGATACTGAACAGTGTTAACATCAACTTCATTGCATTCAATAAATACCTGTTCCCGCACAAACTCGATGGACTGTTCTTTACTATATTTATTATAACCATAGCTGCGGCCGAGGCTGCAGTGGCAATAGCAATTATCATTAATCTGTATCGCAACCACCGCACTATTGATGTGGAGGAAGTGGATAGCATGAAATATTAAAATATGCTGAGTTCATCATTAACAGTATTAATTCCTTTTCTGCCGGTTTTCAGTTTTATACTGATTGCCCTGGTGGGAAGAAAGTATTTCCCTTCTTTCTGCGGCGCACTGGGAACACTTGCCTTATTGGTTTCTTTCCTGCTCGCGGCAACTGTTGCCTACGAATATTTTTTCGTAGTGGGTAAAGTTGCCGGCGTTTACCAACAGATCATTCCGGTCAAAATGACCTGGCTGCAGTTCAGTCCCAACGTGTCCATTGATATGGGCATCCTGCTTGATCCCATTTCTGTAATGATGATTGTAGTGGTTACGCTTATTTCATTAATGGTACATTTCTACAGCCTTGGTTATATGAAAGGTGAAGAGCGGTATGCTACCTATTACGGATTCCTGGGCTTGTTTACTTTCTCCATGCTGGGACTCGTATTATCTTCCAATATTTTCCAGATATACATTTTCTGGGAATTGGTTGGCGTTTCTTCTTACCTGCTCATTGGGTATTATTTCGACAAACCTTCTGCAGTTGCAGCCTCCAAGAAAGCATTCATCGTCACCCGTTTTGCTGACCTTGGTTTCCTCATTGGTATATTGGTTTTGTCTTTCTATGCCGGCACTTTAGATTTTCAGACTTTAATAAGCAGGTTAACAACGCAATCATCACCCCAGTTTCAATCTATTGCCGCGGCATCCTTCTTAGGATGCTCTGCTCTGACCTGGGGATTGGTATTAGTATTTATCGGTGGTGCAGGTAAATCAGCAATGTTCCCGCTGCACATCTGGTTGCCTGACGCTATGGAAGGTCCTACTCCGGTATCAGCTCTTATCCATGCGGCTACGATGGTAGTTGCAGGTGTATTCCTTGTCGCCAGGTTGTTCCCGGTATTCAATATGTCTGTTGCAGCCCTCGATGTGGTAACATGGGTTGGTTTATCCTCCTCATTTATTGCTGCAATAATTGCCTGTACACAAACAGATATCAAACGTGTGCTCGCATATTCCACCATGTCTCAGATTGGATACATGATGTTTTCACTGGGTGTTGCACGCAATACCGGTGGCGAGAATGGATTGGGCTATATGGCTTCCATGTTCCACCTGTTCACACATGCCATGTTTAAGGCCTTGTTATTCCTTGGCGCCGGTGCAGTGATACATTATGTACATAGCAACGAGATGAAAGATATGGGCGGATTAAGAAAGCTCATGCCGGTTACCCATATCACTTTTTTAGTGGCATGTCTGGCAATAGCCGGTATCCCTCCATTCGCAGGGTTCTTCAGTAAAGAAGAAATACTACAAGCCGCCTTCAATTCTAATAAAATTGTATTCGGGTTTGCTATTCTAACTGCAGCCATCACCGCATTCTATATGTTCCGTCTTTATTTCAGCATATTCTGGAACAAGGAATACCATTCTCATAATGAAGGCCACGAAGAACATCATGGAGAGGCGCCGTTTACTATGAAATTACCTTTACTGATTCTTGGATTGTTATCCATATGTGTGGGTTTTCTGCCTTTCGGAGATTTAGTAACCTTCAATGGACAAAGGCTGCTTACTGAATTCCATATTACCTTTTCTATAGCGCCGGTTTTATTGGCTACACTTGGTATTGTTATTGCCTGGTCATTTTACAGGAAGGAAGGCCCGGCACCTCAAAAAATGGCAGATGGTCTGAGTGGACTTTACCGTGGCGCCTACAACAAATTTTACATTGACGAGATCTACCTGTTTATTACCAAAAAAATTGTTTTTAACCTGGTAGGCAGGCCGGCGGCATGGATTGACAGGAATATTGTGGATGGCTTCATGAACTTATTGGCAACCATTACCGGGCAACTATCCTTCCTGATAAAAAAGATGCAATCCGGAAGAGTACAGCAGTATGCCGCTTATTTCTTTGTTGGTGTGATTGGTTTCGTTTTGATTTTTATTTATTTCTGGACATAAAACTGAGGTTATGATTACAGATGAAATTCGCAATTCGTTTATGGTGGCTGATAAGTCACTATTACTGGCTAAGGAAGAATTATGCCGTCCGCATGAGGACGTTGTAACCCTTTCAGCCTGCCAGTCTGTTCGTTCTTCCATGAAGAATATGATGCACCTCTACCTGCTGGCGCATGCAGTGGATAATGACGAAAAAGCCAGTATTGAGCAGTTGATGGATTTATGTGTAAAGGCAAATAAGCAATTTTTGAATGTTGATATTTCTAACATTGAGTGTAAGGGAGAGGGTCATGAAAATTGTAATGGAAAATATTGTTTGTCCATAGAAAATGTGAATTGCTGTGTTACAGCTGCTAACCAGCTCAGGTCAATAGTTTGGCAGGAATTTAAAATTAACGATTGAAACGAGTATCTAAAGACGAGTGTTGCAAACAGAGACATGAAAATACAAAAGCTGAATCGGATTCTAATGTTGCCGCGAGTTCCATTTGGCCTTTAAATATTAATTATTTTCAAATGAACATTTTAGAATGATAAACTTATCAGTATTATTAATTATTCCCCTGGTCACAGCCATAGTTGTTTTGCTATGCCGAAATGGATCGCAGGTAAAGTGGGTTTCCCTATTGGGCTCTGTTGCCCAGCTGGGATATGCCAGCCTTCTCATGTTCGATTACATTTCGAAGAGGGCTGCGTTCAATCTTTCATCTTCCATTGACCATAGTAATCAGTCGATTGACCCTAACTGGAAGCCGGCTCCACCTCCGCAGATGCTGTATGAAGAGCACCACACCTGGTTCAAGGGCCTCAACATTGAATATGCCGTTGGCGTAGATGGCATTTCAATTGCTATGATCATGCTTACCGCCGTTGTAGTTATGGCAGGGATACTGATATCGTGGAATATCAACAGGCTTACAAAAGAATTTTTCTTCCTTATCGTTCTGCTTAGTTTTGGCGCTTATGGGTTCTTTATTTCTCTCGACCTCTTTACCATGTTTTTCTTCCTTGAGGTTGCTGTAATCCCTAAATTCCTGCTTATTGGTATATGGGGTAGTGGTAAGAAAGAATACAGTGCATTGAAGCTGGCCCTTATGCTTATGGGTGGTTCTGCACTTGTTTTGATCGGCTTGCTTGTTCTTTATTTCAATACCGACACCGGTGGTGGGGTTCATACCTTCGACCTGCTGAAGATCGCCCATATGCACATTCCAATGGAGATGCAGCGGATTATTTTCCCGTTCATGTTTGTAGGCTTTGGTGTGTTCACCGCTATCTTCCCATTCCATACCTGGGCTCCCGATGGCCACTCTTCTGCGCCAACGGCTGCATCTATGTTCCTCGCGGGTATTTCTATGAAGCTTGGCGGTTATGGTTGTCTGCGTGTAGCCGCTTACCTGATGCCTGAGGCCGCGCACCAGTATTCGTGGATGATCATTTTGCTGTCAACCATTGCCATTATTTATGGGGCATTCGCCACACTCATGCAGAAAGACCTGAAGTATATCAACGCATATTCGTCAGTCAGCCATTGTGGTTTTGTTTTGTTCGGTATAGGTATGCTCACCCAAACATCCATTAACGGGGCAGTGATGCAAATGGTTTCCCATGGGTTGATGACGGCCCTCTTCTTCGCCGCTATTGGTATGATCTATGAACGTACACATACCAGGCAGGTGGCACAATTAGGAGGCTTGCTCAAGACCATTCCGTTCATCATTACTGTTTTTGTTATCGCAGGTCTTTGCTCCTTAGGGCTGCCCGGGCTGAGTGGTTTTGTGGCAGAGATGACGGTCTTTATGGGTTCCTGGCAAAATGCAGATACCTGGTATCGTATTGCAACTGTCCTTGCATGTGCATCAATTGTAGTAACCGCAGTTTATATATTACGTGCAGTAGGTTCCTCAGCAATGGGCCCAATAAAGAACCCGGATTTTTTAACTTTTAAAGATGCAACCTGGAATGAAAAACTGGCTGCTGTTTCGCTGATCCTTTGCATTCTCGCAATAGGTATGGCTCCGTTTTGGTTGACGAATCTGATCAATCCTGACACTAAACTTATATGGGAAAATATCACTAGGGCTGTTGCCGGGAATTAAAAAAAAGAACCTTAAAGGGTGGAGACGGTTTGTCCCTCCCCAATTGGTTGAAATGACAATAAAGAAATTATATTATGAACATTGACTATTTTTTAATAATGAAATCGGAGATGGTACTTACAGTCATCATCTTCCTGCTGCTGTTTCTCAAGGTTTGGGATGGCATTAAATCCAATACTACCTTATTGCACCTGGTCAATTTCTTATTGATTATAAACCTGGTTGCGGGTTTCTTCTTCAATATGAATGGCGACCTTTTTAATGGCATGTTCCAAACCAATGACACAATTGCTATTGAAAAAAGCATTCTTAACCTTGGTACATTAATTATCTCCCTCACGGCATTTGATTGGTTAAAAGATCATAAGCACCTTCTTGAGTTTTATATCCTCCTGCTTTGCACACTGCTGGGTATGTACTTTATGATCTCCAGCGGTAACCTGCTGATGTTTTACCTGGGGCTTGAGCTTTCCAGTATACCACTTGCAGCACTTTGTAATTTCGATCTTCATAAACTCAAATCATCAGAGTCGGCAGTTAAAATGATCTTATCATCGGCTTTTGCTTCCTGTATTTTGTTGTTTGGTATCAGTATGCTCTACGGCACCACAGGGACACTTGATTTCAAAGAAATGGCGCCATTGCTCGGTCATAGCAAGCTATCAATACTGGCATTCATTTTTGCCTTTACTGGTTTTGCATTCAAGCTATCTGCCGTTCCTTTCCATTTGTGGACAGCTGATGTTTATGAAGGCGCCCCGGTTCCTGTTACCGCCTATCTGTCGGTAATATCAAAAGGTTCAATTGTTTTCATTTTTATTACCGCTTTATCTAAATTATTCATTACTTACCAACCCACCTGGTACAATATGCTGTACCTCACAATACTGCTCACCATCACTGTCGGTAACCTGTTCGCTATACGGCAGGATAATATAAAACGGTTCCTGGCATTTTCATCCATTGCACAGGTAGGCTATATACTACTGGGTATTTCATCTGGTACTCCATTGGGTACAACCTCTGCTATTTTCTTTCTCATTGTTTATACCTTCTCCAACCTTGGTGCATTTGGAGTTGTATCTCTGGTGTCAGAAAAAACTGGAAAAGAAAATATCAGTGATTACAAGGGCTTCAATGCCAACAATAAATTCTCGTCATGGGTAATGGCCATCTGCCTTTTTTCCCTTGCAGGTATACCCCCTACTGCAGGTTTTTTTGGTAAGATGTTCCTCGTTACGGCAGGTGCGGCAAAAGGCAATTACTGGCTGATAGGTATTGCAGTAATGAATATGGTTATTTCCCTGTTCTACTACCTGCGTATTATCAAAGCAATTTTTATTGATGAAAACCAAACTCCCATGGCAAAGCTTACCGGGAGCCTGTCTCTGCGGCTGGCACTGGTTATTTGCATAATAGGCGCAGTTACCATGGGCTTTGCAAGTGGAGTATTTGATTACATAACAACGATAACTTTAAAATAATATGGCGCTTAATCCCAATCATACATTTGAAGACCTTGGGGAAGTAAAATGCTCCATAGCAGAAAAGAACTGCACACCCGCGCGTGTCGAATTTCTGAAAAAATTACTGGAGCATAATGGTTTCACAGTAGTTGTTGTTAAAAGCCCGCCTCCTAAAGTTGCGGCAAAACCCGCACCCAAGCCTGCTCCACCACCTGCTGACGGCGTTGCACCTCCTCCGCCACCTCCACCACCCGTGGAAGTACCTGCACCACCGCCTCCGCCTGAAACATTCACTGTCGGTGTCACAGACCTTACATTCAGCCCCATCAATGCAGTGTTTAACCGTGAACTTACAACTTTTGAAGGTGCCATTGTCACCTCCGATTACTGGAAGGAACGGGAAGCAGCGCCTAAGGAAGATGAGTGGTATTGGAGCAAGTGATGTTGTAAAGTCCATAAGGTACCTGATTGATAATTGTCAGCCCTCTCATTGATGCGAATCATTGATGTGTCTTTTGTTTGCAGATACTTTTGTTTTGTATTAATTCAAAAGGAGGACAAAATGGCTGATAACAATAATAGAAGAAGAATGGGAGGTGGCGTTTCAAGTGGTGTATACTTTCTCGCATTCATCGGGTCACTGGTCTATTTCATTCAGCACGCTACCTCATTCGGTGATGGCGTATTGGGCTTTTTGAAAGCCTGCGTCTGGCCCGCTGTACTTGTTTACAAAGTGATGGAATTCCTGAAAATGTAGTGAACCCGGAAATCAAGAATATTTTGCGTGCTATAATGCACCGAACTGTTCACTCATGTCTTTGCACCTTAGTGCCTTTGGGAGAGCCCACTGCTCGCGTTTGAAATCTTAACTTTGCGCGATACTATTTGCTCATTGCCTCTATCGCATCCGATATCTCCTTTTCCCGTTCCATAAACTCCAGCAACGTCATCTTGTCCACAAAGATCCATCCTCCGTTCTCTTTTTTGTACACCATTGGGAATTGAATGGGATCACCTTGTATTGAGATCATATATATCAATATGTTAGGCGCCAGTTCCTTGCTTTCCATCACCAGTGGCAGCCCATTAATAGTTTTTCTGAAAATCGCCATGAAACAAATATACACTGTCCGGTTTTTGAATCCAATTTGGTTATAAGTTAATTCCAACACATTATTTTGATACATGACAAACGTCATAATTTATGGGTGTAGCAACAGGTAATTTTACATCCAATATTGACCAGATTTTCAGATTTGAAAAAATTAAAATAATGGAGCCTACGATTAAGATTATGGATGGCAATGAAGCGGCCGCCTACATTGCTTACAAAACGAATGAAGTTTGTGCAATTTATCCCATTACGCCATCTTCGGCTATGGGTGAGTTTTGTGATGAATGGTCTGCCGATGGGCAGAAGAATGTTTTTGGCGCAATACCAAAGATTATCGAGATGCAGAGTGAAGCCGGAGCGGCAGGTGCGGTGCACGGAGCTTTACAGGGTGGGGCATTATCATCTACTTTTACCTGCTCGCAGGGTTTATTGCTGATGATCCCTAACATGTATAAGATTGCGGGTGAACATATTCCTACAGTTTTTCAGATCGCCGCACGCGCCCTGGCTACCCATGCACTTTCCATCTTCGGCGACCATTCAGATGTGATGTCTGTTCGCCAGACAGGCTGGGCAATGCTATTTGGCAGAGATTCACAGGAAGCGATGGATATGGCCCTGATAGCCCAGGCCGCTACCCTGAAATCCAAGATTCCCTTCCTGAATGTATTTGATGGTTTCCGTACTTCCCATGAATTATCTAAAGTAGATGTGATCTCTGATCAGATCATTCTTGAAATGATAGATGAAGAAGATATACTTACACACCGCAGGCGGGGCATGTCTACCGAGCACCCCACCATTCGGGGTACTGCCCAGAACCCGGATGTTTTCTTCCAGAGTCGTGAAGCAGGCAATGTATATTACAATAATGTTCCCGTAATTATAACCAAAATGATGGATAAGTTCGGAGAACTGACAGGCAGGCATTATAAACTGTATGAATACTATGGTCATGTAGCTCCTGTGCGCATTGTTGTGATAATGGGTTCAGGTGCCAATACAGTTCAGGAAACCGTTGACTACCTTAATAAGACGGGCGAAAAAACAGGTTACGTATATATTCGCATGTTCCGTCCTTTTGATGCAAAGGAATTTGTAAAAGTT
>CAIMDZ010000029.1 GCA_903839875.1 uncultured Bacteroidota bacterium | reverse complement strand
CTTCCAAAAAAGGTAAAAAAAAGGTAAAATATGGTAAATAGTTAATGTGTTCCTCGTCCTGAAATAAGTTTACATGTTGGTTAGATAATCCTGATTTTTGTGTACTTACAGGTTAACAGGTTAATGGATACCCTTAGTCTGGTGACCTTTTAATTTTCAACAAAACGGCAGACTTACAGCACATAACTACCCACTGGTAATACCGCAATTAACATGCCAATTTTTGGTGAGTTACTCACATTTTTTGAGTGAAAGCGGGGTTAAGTTATTGGGCGATTTGTAGTTGTGACGGGTCGGAAAATTGTGGATATCTTTTTTTGAGTGAAATATTGGCAGGCGTTGGTGGCAGAGAAGGCTGAACTATGATCTGGAATGATTGGAATGACGGGCCTATGATTTTCCTGACAATCCGCCGCCGCGGGATAATATGATTATAGAATATATTTACACTTTTTACTTGAAACCCAAGGAGGGTGTGGAAGATAGATGGGGAGGGCTCTGGATATTCTTTACTTATATAGTGTCATGTAATCCGAAAATTAAGAGCTAACTTTTTCTTCAGGTTTATCCATCGCCACCACCTGGCTAATGATGAAGAACACAACAATGCTGCTAAGCGCCCCAAAGAAACACCATACCGAAATAATATAGTCGCGGAAGAACAAACGGGAAATCACATAGGATATGAGTAATATGATACCTAATAAACGCATCCGGCTAATACTTGAAATAAACATGGGAAAAAAAGCAGGTATAAAATACAATATGTCGTAATACCACCTGTCGGCTAAAGGGAAATCAATCACGTATCTGATGTGATATGGATTCACTTCGATGGAGGCGTTATAATTGCAAAGACAGAAAACAAAAAAGATAACAGTCATTAACCCCATTGCAGCAAAGTAAAATAATATTTTTCTGCGTTTCTTATTTTTTTCAAGCAGCAAAATTCCTATCGGGACAAACAAAGGCCAGACCAGCAAGGCAAAGAAGAGAAAGGAATAGATGGATAGACTTTTCAAATGTGCGTACTGCACAGTGGTGGTAGATAACCATACAAAACCTTCACAAAACTGCTGAAAAGCAAATATAACTGGCAAAGCAGCAAATACTCTTTGACTTTTTGTCCTGGTTTTGGCAATTGTAACTGCGCCCGCGGTTAGCAGCACCGCACTTGATATAAAACTTGCCTGGGTTGAAAAACACATAATTTTATGAATTAAACGCTACGGGCTTATCTGGTTTGTTTATTAATGGTAAAACTAAACTATTTCTTTTATTCCCTGTAGTTGCCCCACACACAAACAGCTGTGCGCAGTATGTTTACAATTAATAAATGCCCTCATATCAGAAAATTTACAAACCAGAGTACTCTTTATAATGATAAACGGCATCGAATAAATTATTTATAGTAGCAATATTTTATCTGCAATTTATTAATCGACCATGCCTGTCTCATTCGTGGTATTCATAGCAAGCCCTTCTTTGGTGAAAGCAACTATCCCAAAAACAGAGCGCTGAAACAGATCAGGGGATATGGAATAATTTTGAAGTCCGTCGTCGTCCCAAAATGTAATTCTGTATTCATCCTGTTTTTTTTCAAAGCCTTTTACAAGGATATAATGGGAACCAGTAGTGATAAACGGCGGCCTCCTTCTCATCATACGTATTTTGTCGGCTTTTTTATTGAAATATGCCGCGTTTATATAGAGGACTACTGCTTTATTCTGATCTATCGCATCTTTAAGAATATCAGCTTTATTTTTTTTCGCCCAGAGCATATCGGAACCATGTTTTTTAACATTAATGCCAAAGTCTCTCCACACTCTTTTTTCCTTATTGAGCGTTGCGCCTGCCCAGATCGCTTTCCGCTGGTCGCCGGGATTGAAACGATGATCAATATTTATCCAGCATTTGTAACTATCAGCAAATGTGAGGAGCACCATCTGGTCAACAACCTTACCGGATAGCGGGTCGCTGTTTTTGGAAAATGTCTCTGAGCCAACTGCGCAAACGCTTCTGTTGCCCGGGGTTAACGACAGGTATTCGTTACCATTAAAAAATCTGAAAGTACCACTGGCATATAAATTAAAAACTGCCTCCACCATGTTAACGGGCGACTGGTCGTAGAAGTAAGCGACCGGCGCCGCAGCCCAGCAAAAAAGTGTTTTACCCTGGTTAAGCATGTATGGGTTGATAATCCTGTCGGTGAGCTGGGAGATAAAAGTATCGGGCGACACATTTTTGTAGTAGCTGCTTTGCTGCAACCCTTGCGATAACTCACCGATTTTGTTTAAAGCCTGCACTTGTGCTATACTTAATGTAAAGCTATTGTTAGTACGCGGCTGAACAACAAACGAAGAAAATTTCTTTGCAGATTTCAAATTATCGTGGGCATATGTTTCAGTCAGTGCTGAAACGAAAACAACAGCCAATAATAGTTTTCTCATATTGCTTTGCTTTTTGAATGAACAGCCACCAGGAATGACCGGACAATTCAGGTTAACATTCTTTTTTTTAAAAATTCTAATTCTATCAAATTTACCGGCGCTAATGATGACCCAATGTTACCAGGGCGGGCTGTTGTTTGTCTGTCCATATCGGGTCGGCCGGCACAGCGGATTTTGTACAATCTATAACTATGCCTTTTGCACTGCCGCGTATCTCCCTGACACTGCCATTGATATTGTTTGTTTTATTCCATTCTGTTAATATCCAGGCATAGATCAATGAAGGCTCATAATAGGCAATGGTCTTGCTATTATGCTTTGATGAGCCGGCCCATTTTCCTTTAAACAATATTTTCGGTAATCCAACCCAACGTTTATTGCCACCCGGACCGCCAATAAGTTTACCTGGCACATTCGCCTTTACAACCCATTTGTTCATTACATCCTTTGGCAACAGGCCTGCAACGTCAATAAAACTGGTTCCGAATGCTGAGCAGCCAGCGCCCTTGCCTTCACGGGGTTTGTTTTCACCGTTATAAATTTTGTCGTACCCGAACTGTTTGTATTCTTCGAGGTATTGCCATAACCTGGAGAAGTTAGCCTGGCTCAATGTGAATTTCATGAACCGCACTTCGCCATTTGTGTACCGCGCTTCTATTTCATCAAGATTATCCCGGCCTTCCCGCAGTTTGCCGTTAAGCGGGGCAAACAAGATGCCTAATCCGTAGCCATCACGCAATACTTTTGAATTTATGTCGCCCCTTGATTCGGCAACCATACCGGTAATGGTATAATGCGAGCTATCCTTTAACTCGACTATTAAATGCCCGAGCGGGTGGCTATGTGGCGGGTATTTGTTTTTCTTCAGCAGGTTAGCGCCATAGCTGAGGAACATAGAGCGTGGGGAACTCCAGTTAATAGTACCGTTTGGGGGAATGACATAGATGGTCAGTTCCTGGCCACAGACATTAGCTGATAAAAATGCTATAAAAAGCACTGCCGCAATCGTTTGAAATTTCTTGTTCATTTCCTGATAAATTATGAGTTAAACCAATTGCTTTTAATAAAGCAAAGGTTTGACAATGCGGTACCTCATACAATAACAGGAACTGATGATTTTTACCTAACGGGATACAGGGATAGGATGGTAACGGGTTCACTTACCCGCTCTATGGCGTACCCGTCCTAAAAGGATATTTCCTTCTACTCCAACTGAAGACATTTCTGTGGTCACCAGGGAGAACAAACCAACGGATAAGCCGAATGCGCGTGAAAAAGGAAATTCGATTGTTGGATTTAAAGCAAAGCAAACCAGTGTTTTCGTGTCAGTATCGTAATCATAATTTGAGCCCAAAAAAAGTAGGCGTACTGGGTCTGAAATTGTGATTATAAGTTATGTTGCCAAGGGCAATACCTCCTTTGAGGTTATATCTTACGCGCCTGCTACCTGATCGGAGCATTTTTCCATACATCAGGACGCCCGCTACCATATCGTCTTTTGGTTTTCCGAATTGAAACAGGCTTCCGTAGTAATCAGCAGGCACATCAGGGGACTTCCTGTAATTGTCGTAAATAGTGAGCGACAGGACATTTGACTCATAGAATAAATAATTGAGCCCTAACTTTAATGAAAATACACTTCCCCCGCCCAGTCCGGCATCTATATACAAAAGCCCGCCACTTTTCTGTGCGGCAGTATTAATGGCAAGCAACAAACAACTGCATAATACGATTATTCTGTTCATAAAAAATCTCTTTAAAAAGTGGAACAATCATGAAATCAATCCGGTTTGCAGGGCAAATTTTACCAGCCCGGCCAAATTCTTAGCATTGAGTTTGCCCATCAGATTTTTCCGGTGAGTTTCAACAGTATTTGTGCTGATAAAAAGTTTAGCTGCTATTTCGGGTGTAGTGAATTCCTGTGCAATCAACGTGAGCACTTCTTTTTCGCGATCCGTAAGCTGCACTGATTCCATTTTGTGTTCGGCTGGTTGCCTGGAAAAATTCTGCAGTATCGTTTCCGTTACTTCCTTCCCATAGTAGGTCTTCCCGGCATGTACTGCGTGAATTGCTTCCAGCAATTCTTTTTTCCCGGTGTTCTTCAGGATGTAACCAGATGCGCCCGCATTAACCAGCCCGAAAATGAATTCGTGCTTGTTGTACATAGTCAGCATGAGTATCTTAACCGATGGAAATTTCATACGAATCTGATTGGTCGCCTCTATACCATCCATTTCGGGCATATTCACGTCAAGCAAAATAATGTCCGTATTTTCCCTGGAAAGGAGCGATAATACCTCAACGCCATTCAGCGCCTCGCCAACTACCTTTATATCCTTCTCATTTTTCAGCAATGCCTTAACGCCGTCAATGAACATCTGGTGGTCATCTGCTATAATTATTCTAATCATTGTCGTGTATTTTATAATGGTACCAAATAATGTTTGTGTTTTCTTCTGTGGAATTATTTCGTCAACGTTCCTCATTTAAAATTGGGCGTATTGGCCATTATCATCGGCCCCAGGAATTCGAAAAAACCATGCGTGTCGACTTCTTTCTCTTTCTTCCCGGAACTGGCAGGTACAACTGCACCTACCAACAGCAACAAAGGGTAGTTTTCAGCAGCAGCATTCGAATTGACGTATATAGTGTTATTGAACGAACCTATATTACCGGACGTTGTAACAGTGATATTGATATTGCCTTTTTTACCGGGTTTTACGGCCTTGGTGGAATAGGATATTTGTATTGCAGCCAATGGGTCATTCTTTCCCACAGGGCTATAGTGCATTTCTGAAATAATGAGGGGCCGGGTACCTGTATTCTTAAACTGAAAATTGTAGCTGGCAGTCGAATTGAAGGCCATTGCGCCAAAATCAAAATATCTGTTGGTGATAAAAGTGAACTGAGGTTTACCTGTATCGGCAACATCAGGCCGGGCGCCACCTGTCTGAGCAGGAGCATGCAAAGAAATGCCTAAATAAATGAGCAGTAATATTCTGAAAGCCTTTTTCATACAATAATGAATTTACGAAGTCGAAAAAATTATGCTGTTATATCTATAATAGTTGTTGTTCCCTTGCCCTTTCCGGAGTCAAAATGAATTTTTCCGTTCAGTTTATTCACCCGGGTTTCCATATTCTTTAATCCTATGCCATCTTTTAATTTCACCGCATCTAAATCAAACCCAATGCCGTTATCCTCTACCATAATATTGAGGTTATTGTCCAGCTTCGTTAACTGAATAGTTACTTCAGTTGACCTGGCATGCTTGAGTATGTTATTCATCAGTTCCTGGATCACGCGGTAGAGGGCGATCTCTACGTTGCTATCTAGGCGGCTGTCCATACCAAAAGCGAGTACTTTTATTTTTAGCTGCCCGGTATCTTCTATTGTTTCTGCCATTTGCCTTAGTGCTGAAACGAGTCCGAATTTTACCAACTCACCTGAAACGAGGTCGTGAGAAATTTTTCTGACCTCTTCACATGCTTCGTCAAGCAGTGAGTTGGCTTTATAGTACTGCTCCTTGTTTTGCTCTTTCAGCGTATCAATTTGTTCCTCTACAGTGCCGAAATAGAGTTTTACGGTTGAGAGCATACTGCCCAGCCGGTCATGAAGGTCAGATGCTATGCGCCGGCGTTCACCCTCCTGCACATCAAGCATATCATTTACAGATTTCAGTTCCTGTTCTTTGAGCAAAGTGTTTATTTGTTCATTGGCTTTGAGCTTTTCTGCTTCTATAAGTTGTTCGTGCGTGTGTTTAAGATCCTGAATCGCAACCGACAGATCTTTGTTGGATACTTTCAATTCAGCGGTTCGTTCTTCTACAGTTTTTTCGAGTATTATGTTCTGCCTGAGTACGAGCTGCTCATTTTTTAATATTTCTTTTTTTCTTTTATCCCTTAATACTTTTACATAGTGAACCATACCATAGAAGTATATGATTACAATAAGCAATGACCCGACCGGGGCCAATATTTTGTAGTTTTCATGAAGATAGCCCAACGACGTGAAGATGAAACAACTCATTCCGCTAAACAGGGGAAGGGCGGCTAAAAGAGAAAAGCCATGAGCCCGAAAGCCCCGTTTAAACATTAAGTAAATGGCAAGCAAAACCCAATGCACCATGCCTAAAAGCAGAATCATTAACAGACTGATTGTATGGGAATACTTCCACTGTAAAAAAAGGGGCGAGATAAAAAGACAAAGAATTATTACAACGCAGCAAAGCCAGAAGAATATTACTACAGGCCCTGGAAAATTAGTTCTTATGGAAATTACTTTATACCCGATAATAAAATGGCTCACAATAAGTAAGGGGAACCATAGGTAATTCTGCCCGTATTTCACCAGAAAATACCACGGATAGTCGGGCCAGAAAATTGCAGTTATGCCATAAATATCAAGGCAAAATATTAACGCAAACAGTGTCGTGAAAATAAGGAAAATGTAATTTACTTTCCCTGAAAGGAAATAATTGATAACCCAATAAAATATAGCAAGCAGGCAGAAGCCGGCATAAAGAGAAAGGAAATTGTAATTCTTCAATTTTGAATTGTTCCAATGTGCCTCCGGGATAAGTTTAACGTTAAGATTATCAATTGTTGACCATCTAAGGTTAGCGTGTATATGCAGATAGATTGTTGTATTTTCCTTTTCTTTTAAAGATAAGAGGAAGATGACATCAGGGTCAACAATGCCTCTGCCTGAAGGTGGAACAGACCACCCACTTTTCTGAGTATCTGTTTTCCCATCCTGGTGAACAATATAGGCTGTGACTTCTGAAAGTAGTTTATCCGTTTTTAAAATCCAAAGCGTATTTTGATTGATGTTGGATGCAATATTTAATCTCGCCCACAGATACCTGTCGTACGAAGTTTCGTTTTTATTGTGATTAATGACTTTGGAAAAAAGAGTATCATAAACTCCTGACGTTATTTGCGCAAACGAATAATGCTCCTTTGTTTCCGTAAGTACTTCAAATGAGCTACTGATATCTAATTCGTCTATTGATTGAGAAGAGAGAACTATTGCACTTTGTAAGAATTCATCAGCAATCTTTTCCCTTTTTTGCGCGAACAAGAATGAAGGCAATAAAAAGAATACAATCATAATGAGCTGTTTCATATGCTACTCTTTTTAAACCGGTATATCAATAATAGTTGTTGTTCCTTTGCAGTCGTCAAAAGCGACGTACACCCAGCCTTGGCAAAGACGTTCAGGGAAATAAATGAGCAAACAAGCGGGAATATCCTGATAAGCTTTTTCAAACTCTAAAACTTTAATACTGATTAATGTAAAATCTTTAATGACGATGGCGTCTGTGCCCACTATATCCTCCCTGCCCATAATGTGCTCCGTGGTATCCTCTGTTATTATGATAGTGATATACAGAATGATAAGAACGTTCCCTTTTTCCGAATTCAGGACGAATTTCGAATCCTCCGATCGAAAGGCAAGAAGTCAATGTAAGTAACAGCCCTAATACTATTAATTTATTCATAATTTTTATTTTATTAGGTTCATAACAAAAGTACTATATATAAAAATGAATGTCAATAGCAGTAAAAGATGGTTTTTATGTAAAGGCAAATTTGGAGTTAGAAATTACGACTGTTCAGTTTTCAAATACTTCTTTCCGATTTAAAACGTTTGCGTTTAATGATTCTTTTGAAAAATATTTTGAACGTATCCAGGCAGGCGCAAAATAAATGATGGTTGTAAAGAACAATGCTCCATAAACATCGTAAGTATAATGAACCCGCATGCATAATATCATTAAGCTCATTACAGCCGTAGCAAATGCGAGGTATATCTTTAAGTATTTTCTTTTAGCACATAAGAAATAGATCCAGATACTGGCCACATGCCCGCTGAAAAATAAGTCTTTGGTGAGCGGCGCATTGTGCGGGTACACAGTATTTTCGAGAAAGAAATCGCGTAGAACGATCATATGGGCAGGTGGCTCAAGGGCGACCAACAGAATGCAAACCTGCCGGACAACAGCAACAAGAAAGTGCATTTCAATGATACGGAGAATGGTTTTAGGCTGATTTATGTGCGTAATAATAATTGCGAACAGAGAGGAATAAAGTAATAAGAAGATGGGGGACGAAAAATCAAAAGCGGGCAGCAGCGTCAATAATTTATCATCAAGCCGGACACCATTTCTCATCTCGATGTAGTTGCCGATATTTTGCGTAACCGCAGAATAAATAAAAAAAAGTCCGGGTGTAACTAACAATTTCAGCCGGAATACTTTGTTCTGTGTTTCCTGTTTCCAGGCTTCAGTCAGCGGGAAATTATACATACTCATAGCGTCCGTTTTTTATTCTAATACAAACACAAAGGTGTTACCCTTTGTATACCGAGGCAATAACAGAAACAGATGATATTCGTATCACGGTAAACAGGGAGCAAAAACACCTGCTAATCGTGGACGGGTTTTAGCAAGAGCGGAGTTGTATTACCTGGATTTTGCTGGCGCAATAAAAGGTTTTGTCCGGCGCGTGCCGATCACCCCTGCCTGAAATCTTCGATTTCAGTCTGTCCCCTCTTTGGCAAGAGGGGAGTTTTTTTCCTTTGGGAAATTGGGTTTGCGGCTGCGCCGATTGTTTGGGTTATTTCGGAAGTTTGCAGGATAGTAATCCGGACCTGGAATGGTGCCAACGCCGAGAACCCTCAATAGCAGCAATCAAGCTCGGAGAATAAACCTTTACGTCAAAAACCTACCTTTGCCCCATGCCCATCTTCAAAGAATGGAATATTGGCGATCATGCGCTGGCTGCTATCTGGAAAATAGAGGAGCCAGAGGCGTTTTTTGCCGAGCGCACGGGTTTGACGCCGGATATTAAGAATGAAAAGCGCCGCATCGAGCACCTGGCTGGCAGGTTCCTGCTGACACACCTGGAGGAGGATTTTCCACTGCACCATATTGCCAGGGATGAGCACGATAAACCACGGCTGCCGGAGAACCGGTTTTTCTTTTCCATATCGCACTCTTGGCCGTATGTGGCGGCGGTGATTGACCCCTACGAGGAGGCGGGTATAGACATACAGACGTGGCATAAAAGAATAGAAGGGATACAGCATAAATTTTTGAGTGCAGAAGAGCAGGAACTGTTTATGAACGACCCGAAGCTGATAACGGTGGCATGGTGCGCCAAGGAGGCGGCCTATAAATGGAACGGCAGGCGGGGGGTGGATTTTATAGAGCATTTACCCATTGGGTATTTTGATAATAACAATGAAAATAGTGAAATAACGATTTATTTTAAAATGAAGCAAGTGCCCCAAATGATATTGTTAAAGAATATACTAAGTATTGATTTTGCTTGCTCTTACGTTGCCGGTGCGCAGGACTGGGCCATCTACTAAATAAAGACATTTTTATCGTAATATTAATATTTTGTGATTTTTTTTTGAATAATCATTGGAAATGACGGCATTTTTACTACATTTGCGTAAAATTTAATATTATGTCGTCATTAAGATTCCAGGCAATTCAGAATTTATCTGAGGTAGAGGATAAGAAAATATCCGGCTATGGTGACAAGAAGATCACCGCGATTTTTGGCAGCCATGTATTCAGCGGCCGCACGATGCGCGAGTACCTGAGCGATGAGGCTTATAAGAGCCTTATGACCTCGGCGAAAACGGGATCGAAAGTGGACCGCAGGATGGCAGACCAGGTGGCTGCAGGCATGAAAGCATGGGCCGAAAAACTAAACGTAACCCACTTCACACACTGGTTTCAGCCACTTACCGGCACTACGGCAGAAAAGCATGATTCTTTCTTTACCCTGAAGAGTGACGGCAGTACCATAGAATTGTTTGACGGCGACGCACTGATACAGCAGGAGCCGGATGCATCGAGCTTCCCGAGCGGCGGGATACGGGCTACTTTTGAGGCACGCGGATATACGGCATGGGATCCTTCTTCACCGGCATTTATAATAGAGTCGGGATCGGGCAAGACACTTTGCATACCTACTATATTTATAGCCTACAATGGCGAGTCGCTGGACTATAAGGCGCCGCTGCTGAAATCCATAGCGTCTCTGGATAAGGCAGCAGTGGATGTTTGCCACTACTTTGATAAAAATGTGAGTAAGGTTACCACCACACTAGGCTGGGAGCAGGAGTATTTTGTGATAGACGAAGCGCTTGCCAACGCGCGTCCTGACCTGGTAATGTGCGGTCGCACACTAATGGGTCACGCACCTGCAAAGGGACAGCAGTTGGAGGACCACTACTTTGGTTCAATTCCGGAAAGGGTGTACACCTTTATGCAGGATTATGAGCAGGAGGCTTACAAGCTGGGCATACCGCTGCGTACCAGGCATAACGAGGTGGCGCCATCGCAGTTTGAGTGCGCGCCTATATTTGAAGAGTGCAACATAGCAGTGGACCACAACACCCTGCTGATGGATGTGATGAATAAGGTGGCTAAGCGCCACAAGCTGAAGGTGCTGCTGCACGAGAAGCCATTTGCAGGTGTGAACGGAAGCGGCAAGCACAACAACTGGAGCATGGCAACTGATACGGGGGTGAATCTGCTTTCCCCCGGAAAGACACCACGTACCAACCTTATGTTCCTGACCTTTTTTGTGAATACCATAAAGGCAGTGCATGATTATGCCGACCTGCTACGCGGCGCTATTGCAAGCGCCAATAATGATCACCGACTTGGCGCTAATGAAGCGCCACCGGCCATTATATCTGTATACATAGGCAAGTTCCTGAGCGATGTGCTGGATGAAGTGGAAACAAGGGTAAAGGAGAAATTCAGCGAGCAGGATGAGGTGATACTGAAGCTGGATATTCACAAGCAGATACCGGAATTGCTGATGGATAATACCGACCGCAACCGTACCAGTCCGTTTGCTTTTACAGGCAATAAATTTGAGTTCCGTGCGGTGGGTTCATCGGCCAACTGTGCGAGCCCGATGATAGTGCTGAACACCATTATGACCGAAACGCTGAAACAGTTTAAGACTGATGTGGATGCGCTGATAGAAAAAGGCGAGAAGAAAGAAATAGCTGTGCTGCAGGTGCTGAGGTCGTTTATATCGTCGTCGAAAAACATCCGTTTTGAAGGGGACAACTACAGCGAAGAGTGGGCAGAAGAAGCCAAACGCCGCGGCCTGAATAACTTCAAAACCACGCCGGAGGCGCTGGATGTATTTGTAACAGAAAAATCGAAGCAGGTATTTTATAACAACGGCATCTACAGCAAGCGAGAACTGGAAGCACGCCACGAAATAATGCTGGAAGAATACATAAAGAAGGTGCAGATAGAGGCGCGCGTGATAGGCTACCTGGCGGCGAACCATATATTGCCGGCAGCAATTGGTTACCAGAATACGCTTATAACAAATGTAAAGGGGCTGAAAGAAATAGGGCTGGATAAAAAGAACTACAAGACGCAGCTGAATATGATTGAAATAATGAGCGACCATATTCAGAATATTAACGACAATGTGGAAGCCATGATTGAAGCGAGAAAGACCGCCAATAACATTGAAGACTCACATAAGCGCGCGCTGAAGTACTGCCACGATGTGAAGCCCTATTTTGATAAGATACGCTATCACGCAGATAAGCTGGAGCTGATAGTGGACGATAAGCTGTGGCCACTGCCAAAGTACAGGGAACTGCTGTTTATGAGGTAAAATGAGGATTTAATATTCAATCTCCTGGAAAGCTATTCTACATGGAATAGCTTTCCTATTTTAGTCAGATAATTTTATTTTAATAAAACACCCGATTACTGAATAAAAAGTATTTTTGAAAGGCGCATGACATTTATTTCCCTACAATTTCTAGTATTCTTCATGGTTGTCTCGCTATGGTTTTTCCGGCTGAAAAACCAGAAGGGGCGCATATGGCTGCTGCTGATAGCGAGCTGTTATTTTTATATGACGTTCATCCCTCAGTATATACTCATACTTGGGGGTACCATTGTGGTAGATTACATCGCCGGTATGCTGATCGAGCAGAGCGAAGGCAGGCTGCGAAAGTTCTGGCTGATCATGAGCCTGGTGGCGAATATAGGGGTGCTGGCTGTGTTTAAATACTACAATTTTTTTATTGACAATATACATACGGGTTTCCAGTTTTTCGGCAAGCCAATATCGCTGCCGGTATTAAAAATGGCTTTACCAATAGGGCTGTCGTTTCATACTTTCCAGGCGATGAGCTATACGATAGAAGTGTATCGGGGAAACCAGAAATCTGAGAGGAACTTTGTAGTGTATGCGCTCTATGTAATGTTCTACCCGCAGTTGGTGGCTGGGCCTATAGAAAGGCCGCAAAATGTGTTGCCACAGCTAAAGGAATTCAGGCCGTATAACTGGGATAACGTGAAAGAGGGTCTGGCCCGTATGCTGTGGGGATTCTTCAAAAAAGTAGTTATTGCCGACAGGCTGGCGATTGCGACAGAACGAACGTTTACGTTTACACACGACAGTTCGTCACTCGCGCTCTTTATTGGGGCAGTATTTTATTCTTTCCAGATTTACTGCGATTTCTCGGGCTATTCTGATATAGCACTGGGTGCAGCCAAGGTGATGAACATACGCCTTATGGAAAACTTTAACCAGCCATACCTGTCAAAAGGCATCAGTGAATTCTGGAGCAGGTGGCACATTTCGTTGTCCAGTTGGTTTCGCGATTTCGTTTACATACCCCTTGGTGGTAACCGGAAGGGGCCATGGCGGCGCAGGCTCAACATTATGATTGTGTTCCTTCTAAGTGGTCTCTGGCATGGCGCCAACTGGACGTTTGTAGTATGGGGTGTGCTACATGGGCTGCTGGTAGCATTATTTGCTTTCGGTGCAAAAAAGAACACGGGCGCAAACTCCGGCATCATTAATGCAGCGAAGGTAGCAGGCAGTTTCTTGCTTGTAACCATGCTATGGATATTTTTCCGGTCACCAAACATTGTTGCCGGATGGACATACATCAAAAAGACGTGCTCTTTTATCGGCGGATCGAATTATGTGGTGCTCAACAGGGTTGAGGTAGCTTTCTCGGTACTACTGATCATAATTATGCTCTTGCGGGAACGGTTGTTAAAAACTCATCTTATTGCGAGCAACGGCAAATTCTATTTTTATACGGCAATGATGGTCATAATTTGTTATTATTTCGGCGTGTTCAAGGAAAATCAATTTATATACTTTCAATTTTAGAGGATGCTTAAAAAAATTGCCAGTTATTTTTTCATTGTTTTTGGTTTGGCGGTCCTTTGGGCTTCCACTTCAAGAACAGCAATGCAATATATTTCCGATAAGAGAGATGGTACCAAGTGGTGGCAAACCTACCCATGCCTCCATGGCGACCTGGTGAGCCTGAGCTACCTTGATTTTGTGACCAGATTTAATCCGCCACCGGATCTTACGTCATTAAAAAAGCCCACTGGTAACAGCCCGCATAACACAGTACTTTATTTACATGGAGATAGTTATACCTACCACCTCCCCGATTCTATATTTGCCGGGCTTAATGAATTTCATTTAATAGACCGTAACCACGGCATGAATTACCATCTGGACACAACAAAAAGAAACATTCTTGTATTGGAGGTTTCGGAGCGGTATTTGCGTACTTATTACGGAGGTCTGCAAATATTTGACGAACTGTGCGATTCAATAATAAAAAAGAAAACCATTGCTGCTAGTGAAGAAAACATAACACCGAGTTACGCTTCGATAATTCCAGGGTTTCATGTCAACGACCTGTTCAACAAATATATCAACCAAAACCTTCAGGGCAACCTGTTCAATTATAACTTTATCATTCCAATGTTCGAAACGAAAGCAGCGCTTAATTATTATGTCTTCAACAGGGCGTCGGGCGATGTAGTAATATCAAGAGACCGGAATTTTTTGTTCCTGAAAGAAACCGTTTCACTTACAGATATAGGCAGTTCTTACGTGCCGCTGACAGACGCCGACATAACGTGGATGGTGGATAATTTCAACAAAATATATGACCACTATAAAGAAAACGGCTTTAGTGAAGTGTATCTTTCTATGATACCCAATTCAGCTACTATAATGCAACCAGACGGATACAATAATCTTATACCTGGTATACAGCAGGACAAACGTCTGAAAATAAAGATCATTAATGTTTACAATGCGTTCAAAAATTCGCCAGTCACTCTTTACCAGCCAGGTGATACCCATTGGAATAGTAAAGGCAGACAATTGTGGCTGGACCTCGTAAATGAAAAACTAATAAACACAAATTAACAGGTTGGCGAAAACTATCCAGAAAATATTATCTGATCCTACCATACACCGGAGATTATTTTTTGGTGCCATACTGGTTATCCTTATTTTGTTCGGTGGTTTTGCCACATTCTACCTTGTATCAGATTATGAATCACTAAAGCAATGGTTCTTATCCATGAACAATTGTTTTTACCGTCGCCCTTACTGGACGGAGGAGTTCTTTACAAAATCGGTAAAAGCAAAAGGAAATCTATATGCCGCCGCCGGGCTTATTATTAGCCTGTCAGGAATGGTGTATATTTTGGCAAGACGGAAGAAATACTTTTCCGCACAACCAACTGATCAGGCCAGTATAACCTCTAAAGCAACATGGCAGTGGTATATACCCGTTATTCTCCTTGCTTGTATAACATGGTATATAGGACAGGGTGGTACAAAAGCAAGCGCCGATGAAATCTTTTCAGTAGTCAATATCGCAGAGCTGCCTCCTTTCCAGGTACTGGCATACTACATGTTGCCCAACAACCACATTTATTTTAATCTCCTCAATGGTTTTATTATCAGGCTTACACATATTGACGGAGTAATGACCGGCCGAATTCTTTCATTGGCCGCATATATTGGCGTATTATGCTGCGCATTTCATTGGTTTGCAAAACGCTTCGGGAATTATTATTGGGCCTATATTGCTTTACTTCCTGTTGCCCTTCAATTTACTGTATGGGCATTTGGTTTCCAGGCACGGGGGTATGAGTTGCAGCTATTCTGCGGCTGGATGGTGTTTTTAACTTTGTTCCGCTACCTGAATACCGGTGAAACCAGGTGGTTAAAGATAAACACTTTCTTCAGCGTTGCCGGATTCGCATTCATCCCCACATTTTTGTATTTTTTCCTGGCGCAGGGGGTATTTATTTTCGTTTACCAACTGACGAAACGCCTGGCAGACTTCCGGTTCTGGAAGTACCAGGCAATTGCCATTGCGGGCGTCTTTCTTCTTTACCTGCCTGCTCTTTGCTTCTCTGGGAAGGATGCGCTCACTACGAATGACTATGTAAAAACCGGCCATGCGGCCCTTACAGAGTTTATACCACATTGGTTCAATGTTTTCAAGTATTTTTTGAATTTCATCTTCTCCTTCATCATCCGCGAAAACCATCCGCTGACCTTTATTCTTTTCCTTACACCCTTACTATTGGTCTTCTCCCGACGCAAAGATGACAGATGGCTACTGTTGTTCTATATAGTGCTTTGGGCTGTATGGGCGGGTGTATGTTTTTATATGCAGCGTTCCCCATTCAGCCGCAATATGATTATCCATTATAGCCTTACAATGGTTTTTGTGGTCTATACCATATATACCTGCATTGACCTGTCTTTACAAAAGATTCAATCCGTTAACTTAAGGAATATATTTAAGTTTGCAGTTTTTGGGGTGCCGGTGATCATCTTTTGTATTCATTTATCAGTATGGGGAAAGTATAACGCGCCTTATCTTTTGTACTTCATGAACGTAAATCAGATGTATATAGACTATAACCATGAAATTGACAATCTTGTCCCGGGCACTTCTGTGGTGTGCTCTGATGAGCGTTATTGTTTTTACTATTATGCCTGTCTTCGGGGTTTCCGGGTTCACAAGTGCATGGAGGGGAATGAAGATTATTACGTTAAGATTTGGAGCGAAATCCTACCGGAAATGATTGAAAAGAATTATGTACTCGTTATTAAATGCAAAGAAGGAGATGATATATACAGGCATAAGTGATGCTCGTCATTGATTGCTGATAACAACAGGCGTTAATTCATTACCTTGCTGTAATAAGTAATAAAATACCTTGATACCAAACAATGCAAATATCATACAAAGGCTAAAATACCATAAATACGTGGAGGTGTTTATTGCGTATTGGATTATTGTATTTATTCTTTACCTGCCAGCCGCAAAAGCGGGAAGAGTTGGCGATTTCCCCGGTTGGGTACATTTCCTTATAACATCAAATTTCCTCGATTATATAAACAGGACCGACTCGGAACATATTCAAAGTATGTACCAATTTACGCAGATAGTCACGTTCGTGTTTTATAAAATGTTTGGCGCAAACGCGTGGCTATGGCATTTGCTGTTCATTACCATGCAAGCAGTTAACGCATGGCTTCTGTTTACCTTCGCCAGGCGCTTGTTTTCTGATTCTTCAATAGGCAATGCAATCCCTGCGGCATTTACGGGAGCATTGCTTTTTTGTGTTTCGCCACATATCTCCGAGGTTGTGGTTTGGGAATCGGCTTTCCACTACCTGCTGGCGCTGATGTTGATGCTTATTGTATGCTGGTGTACGCTGCAATTCCTCGCAGGCCTGCAAAGGAAATTTGCACTTTGGGGCGGCATTGTATTTCTCCTCTCCACATTTTCATTGGAGTTTTTTTATATAACGCCAGTATTGGTACTGACGATGATTCTGTATTATCTGCTGGCACTGAATACTGAAAAAAAGGTGATTGTAAAAACTTTGTTGTTCTTTACACTGCCGCAACTGATTTTCTTTCTGCTTCATTTTATTCTTTTGTACGCTAAGTATCACAGCGGGATCGCCCACATTACTTCGGCCACGCTTCATGTAAACGAGACAAATATGTCGAAGGGGCCGAAATATATTTTCCATATACTGTTCTTTGGCCGGTTTTGGGGTGACGAGTGGCGGCTGAAAATATATGAGTTTTGCGCGTCTGGTGCGGGTCTGGCTGCATTTTACGGGATAATTACACTCGTTCTTTTATTTTTAGCAGTACGTTTCCGCCAATTGAATTCCAGCCAGAAATTATTGGCATTCCTTTTTATATGGGTCCTTGTGGCATTGGCCTTACTACTGCCGCTATGGTTTCCGGATACGGGGCTTGTAATTTATGATCGTTATACCTATGCTTTGGATGCTTTCATCTATATGTCCCTTGCTTTGCTGGTATTTATTATTATGCCAAAGTACGTGTCGGCTGGCCTGGTATTATTATTCGCTATGTTGAATATGCGGTTCACCCATAAAGTCAATGCATACTGGCAGCAATCTGCCCGCATTGTTAATAACTTAGTGGCCACCTTCCCAAATGACCCTTCCAAAAAGGTATTGCTGCTTAATTTACCTGAATGCCTTGACGGTGTTCAAATGATTGGCACACGTGACGATGGTGAATTCACTATGATGTATAACGCGATACAACCGAACAAGATCACAAACCCGGTATATGATGTTGAGGCATTCTATATGCGTAGCCCGGCAGATGGCGCACACGTGATAGTGGTCAACGACAGCACTATAAAGGTTACACTCAACCAGTGGGGTACCTGGTGGTTATACTACGGTTTTGGTGCGACGAGTTATGAAAATAATGACTACAAGGTAGCAATGCGGGACGTGGGCCATTGGTACGATCTCATTCTCAAACATCCTGCTTCTGAATACCTTATATTATACAGTGTTGGTAAGGACTGGAAAAAAGTGGATTGGAACAAAAAAAATGTTGAACAGGATTGATCTATATTTGTTTTATAAGTTTTGACTTTGGATAACACCTCTACGATAGAAAAACAACTGCTAAGAAAGATATACCTGAATAAAAATGTACAGGTATTCTCTCTTCTTTGGTTAATAACGTTTATACTGTACCTGCCTGCAGCAAAGGCAGGATGGGTAATAGATTCGGCGGGGTGGTTGTGGAATATCAGGCACCTTAAGTTTTGGGATTATGTAAACAATGCCCAATCTGTTATCCCAAGCCTCTATCAATTTACTCAGTTGGCAACCTTTGTCTTTTACAAACTTTTTAATGCCAACCCATATGCGTGGCATATGCTCATGGTTTCGATGCATTCAGTCAACGCCTTTCTTTTTTACCTGATCTGTAACAGACTGTTTTCAGACTCCGGGATAAAGAATGGAACCACGATAGCTATAACAGGTGTGGTGTTATATACTATCTGCCCACACATTTCAGAAGTAATTGTTTGGGAGGCTGCCTATCATTATTTACAAGGCTTTGTTTTTATTTTGCTTATTCTATTATTTGTTCAGAAATATTTCAACAGCGGTCAGCAAAAATATGTGTGGCTTGCCGGGATACTGTATTTCTGTTCAACTTATTCTCTTGAAATATTTTACTTAACACCCTGGTTTGTGCTCGCCCTTACATTTTATTATCATTACGCATTACAATATGACAAGGTAGTTTACAAAAAAGTGATCAGGTGGTTTTTTATTCCTCAATTAATAATATTTCTGCATCATCTTATTGTATTGAAACTGGTGTATGGCGATCAGATGGCTCATATAGGCGCAAATGTGTGGCAGCCTTTTACCAACTATATCTGCAAACCACCACGTTACCTGTTTCATATATTGTTCCTGGGCAGGTTTTTTCCTAATGACGTGCGCCAGGAGGTTTACTCGGCCATTGGGTCAAATGCGGGACTGATAATATTTTACAACATTTTCATTCTCATTTGCGTTGCCATCGTTTCAGGATTTACAAAAATGAGCAACAAGGGGAAAGCCGCAACATTGCTGCTGACCTGGATAATGATGAGCGTTGTAATTCTTATGCCATTGGCATTTCCGGATCTTTTGCTTGTGGTTTATGATCGCTACACTTATTTCCTGGACGCATTTGTATTCATGCTGTTTGCATTACTGGCCAGCTACATTACCAAAAGATACCTGAGCGGCCCGTTACTAGCCGTGTATGGTATTATCAATATTTTCTTTACAGTCAAGGTCAACCTGTACTGGAAACATTCAGCCTATATTAATAACCGGCTGCTGAAAGACATACCACCAGCAGGGAACAAAATTATTGTACTCCTGAATCTCCCCCAGTGCATGAATGGTTTACCCATGCTTGGCGCAGAGCGGGATGGGCAATTCAAAAAAATGCGTGAATTGTTTATTGACAAGAGCATTCCAAATAAAATTTATGATGGGATGGCCTATAATATGAACACCAAAAGCGATGGCGCTCATGTGATGGTTGTGAATGACAGCCTGATGCGCGTGACACTCAATCAATGGGGAACATGGTGGTGGATTGAAGCACACGGAGGAATCAGTTACGAAAATGAAGATTACAGGTTGAAGATGATGGACATGGGTCACTGGTATGAATTAACTATCAAACACCCATCTGATCAATACCTCTTACTTTATTCATCAGGGGACAAATGGAAAGAAGTAAACTGGAAAAAGAAAATGGAAGAGCAATACTAAAGCAAGTAAAATGAGTATTAATACAATAAGCGGCAATCTGTTATTACCGGGGAAACCGACGGTAAAGCCGTTGTACGTATTTATTTCATTATGGTTGATATTATTCCTATTGTACCTTCCGGCCATAAAGGCCGGGTGGGTTTCTGACGCTTTTGAATTCCTCGCAGGAATCAAAAAAGCTACCTTTTTTTCCTTTCTGAATGTTAAATACAGCAGAGGAAACCTTTACCAGTTTCCGCAATCTATTACCTGGCTGTTCTACAGCGTATTCAAAGATAGATCACTGCCCTGGCTGTTGCTGTTTATAAGCATTCATGCGGCAAACTGCACACTCATTTTCGTCATTTGTAAAAAGCTGTTCAAGGAATCTGGTGTAAGGAATGGCTTGCAGATCGTTCTTGGCACTGTCGTTTTATTCTGTATTTGTCCACATTTATCCGAGGTGATTGTATGGAAAGTTGACTTCCATTATCTACAGGCATTATTGTTCATGCTTATCATTTTATACCTGGTTCAAAAATTTCTGCATAATCCTCGGGTAAAATACGCCTGGATTGCCGGAGGGTTATTTTTTCTTTCAACTTTTTCGCATGAATTTTTTTACATGACACCCTTCTTTTTGCTGACATTGATCTTCCACTACCGGTTTGCACTATCCGTTAATGCGACGATTTCCAAAAAAGCTATTCTATATTTTGTCATCCCCTGTTTTGTCCTTTTAATTGTTCATGTGTTCCTGGTACGGGCGACGACAGGTGCCTTTTCAGGTAATCTTGAAGACGAAATCCATCAGCCGCTGAAAGGCTATTTATATAAACCCGCATCCTATATTTATCATGTTGTTTTTATGGGGCGCTACTTTTCCCATACCGACAAACAAATGATTTATGACTTCCTTGGATCCACAAAAGGAATTGCCCTTTTCTGGGGTGTGCTTGCACTAGCCTGGCTAGGCATCATATTGAGGTTCAAAAAAATGACTCCGGCATCAAAGACAGTTGTCATGATATTTGCATGGCTCCATTTTGCCATCGCTATCGTTTGCCCTGTCTGGTTTCCAAACATTCTGCTGGTGAATTTCGACCGATATACTTACTATATGCTTCCATTTATCTACCTGTTAATGATGTTTGTTTTTGTAAACATCAGAATCAGGGAATGGGGAATCACCTTTTTCATCATCTATTCGCTTATTAATATCTTACTCACGATACGTATTAATAAGTACTGGGGGCAATCTGCGCGCATTATTGATAGCCTCGTACATCATGTCCCCAGGTCCAGCAATAAGATTGTACTGGTACTTAACCTTCCCGGTAATATGAACGGAATACCGATGATAGATCCAAACCACCATTTTTCATTTAAACAGGTGTATAACTTTTACAATGACCAGCAAATAAACAGCGAGATGTTTGATGTGGTATCCTACAACATGTCGGAGCCCGGAGACGGCGCCCACGTAAATGTATATGGCGACAGCCTGATGCACGTTACCCTTAACCAATGGGGAACCTGGTGGTGGCGTGGTATGTGGGGAGCTGTAAGTTATGAGAATGAATACTACAAAGTGAACATGATAGATATGGGCCATTGGTATGAGCTGACCCTCAAACGGCCGGCAAATGAATACCTACTTTTATATAATGTGGGTGACCAATGGAAAGTTGCAGACTGGAATAAGAAGAACGATGATCAGAATTGAGCAGATAATTAAAACACACTATTAGCAGATCGAAATGAGCATTACAGATATAAACGGCAAACCCGGCAAAAAAAACGCGCTGATATTTATCGTGCTTTGGCTGCTGACTTTTGTATTATACTTCCCTGCTGCAAAGGCGGGGTGGGTAATAGATGCTGCCGGCTTCCTGTACAATATGAAACACCAGGGGTTCCGGGATTTCATCAACCGCACCAATTCCAGCGACCAGAGTTTTTACCAGGTTCTTACATTTCATTATTACCTGTTTTACAAAATCTGGGGATTTAATGTCTGGCTATGGGGGGTATTGTATATCACCTTACATGCTCTGAATGCCTACCTTGTATTTATTATTTCACGTAATCTCCTTTCTGATTCCGGAATACAAAAAAGTGTTCTGATCTCACTTGCCGGCGTTGTGCTGTTTACGATATCCCCCCATATATCAGAGGTGCTTATAGGGCGGGCGTATTACCATTACCTCCAGAGTTTTTTTTTCATTTTAATGATATTGTATTGGCTCCAGAAATACCAGCATAACCAACGTATAAGCTATATACTGGGTTCGGCAATTCTGTTTGTATTGTCTGCATTTACCCTTGAAATTTTTTACCTGTTGCCATTCCTGGTTTTATCACTAGCTATCTATTACCGCTATTACCTTGGTTATGATAAAGAAGTATTCAGGAAGACGCTAGTCTGCTTTTTTATTCCACAGATAGTTTTGCTTGGCGCTTATTTTATTGCTCTGTTCACAGTATTCAAACATTTCCAGCCGCACAAAATTGAATTGGACCAGGGTATAACTGATTATTTATCCAAATTGCCCAAGTACATGTTTCACATCCTGTTCCTGGGCAGGTATTTTTCAATGGGAGTCAAAGAGAAAGTGTATGCCGTATGCCAGTCGGTGTGGATGTTGTTAATTATTTACAGTTTGCTTGTCTTTGCGTTTGTTTATTCAATTAACCGGTACAAAGATTTAAAAAGTGACAGCAAATCAATTTTCCTTTTCTTCGCCTGGTCAATGATCTTCATTGCATTTTTACTTCCGTTATCATTCCCCGGCCCTGAATTACTGGTTTTTTACGACAGGTATACTTACTTCGCCGATGCATTTATTTACATCCTGGTAGTACTTGTAGTGTCCAGGTTTATTAAAAACAAATACCTGCTCATCGGCCTTTTCTGTATCTGTGTTGACTTCAATCTTTTTTTCACCATTAAGGTAAATACCTACTGGATGGACTCGGATGTTATTAATACAAAGTTGCTTCGTAATTTCCCCAATGATGAAAGCAAAACTGTATTGTTACTTAACATACCTGAAAACATGGATGGGGTGCCCATGATAGGTGCGCAACCGGAAGGTATGTTTAAAATGATGCGTGAAATTTATACAGGCAAGCTGGGAAAAAACACCATCTATGACGTAGCATCCTATAACATGATGGCGGATTACAATGGCGCTCATGTAAAGATTATTAATGACAGTGAGGTGCAGGTGATACTCAACCACCCCGGTACCTGGTGGTGGTATGAAGGGCATGGCGCAAAAAGTTATGAAACCCCTGACTACAAAGTCAACATGAAGGACCTTGGAAACATGTATGTGCTTACACTGAAGCATCCTGTTGACCAATATCTGTTACTTTACAGCGTAGGGGATACATGGAAAAAAGTGGATGTGAGTAAGAAAAATGTGCAGCAGGATTAGTACTTTTTAATCATCTGCATTTATCAGTTCCAAAACCTTTCTTCCAATCAAGTCCCTGACTTCATTAAATTGCGTTTCATTCATATCCCTGGGATCTGGTATGTTCCAGTCCACTCTGTGTTTGGCCTTAACCAGAGGACATGCATCACCGCAGCCCATGGTTACCGCATAATCAAAGGCAATGCCTGGCAGATCATCAAGAGATTTTGATTGATGAACACTTAGGTCGTAGTTGAGTTCCTTCATAGCTGCAATGGCTTTCGGGTTTACTTTGCCCGAAGGCCTGGAGCCCGCGCTGAATCCCTCAACTGTTCCTTTGCCGTAAATAGTAGCAAAGGCCTGCGCCATCTGGCTGCGGTTGCTGTTTTCTATGCACACAAATAAAAAACGTTTCATTTTCGAATATGCTTAATTCAACAAGATTGAAAAGAGAATGAATTATACAGTAACAGAATAGTATTTTCTCCTTAACCAAAATGCAACTTTCACCAGCAATATTAAAGCAGGCACTTCTACCAACGGCCCGATAACACCCGCAAATGCCTGCCCGGAATTGATACCAAAAACACCAATTGCAACTGCAATAGCCAGTTCGAAATTGTTGCCTGCGGCAGTAAACGACAAAGCCGCATTTTGAGAATAATCCGCACCCAAATATTTTCCGAAGAAGAAGGTAACGAGGAACATAATGGCAAAATATATGACTAATGGTATTGCAATTCTTACCACATCCAAAGGTATCTGTACAATCAGTTGACCCTTGAGTGCAAACATGGCAACAATGGTAAACAGCAAAGCGATTAAAGTGATAGGGCTGATCTTCGGAATAAATTTATTTTCATACCACTCTTTTCCTTTCAGCCTTATCAAAGAATACCGGCTGATAACACCTGCAAAAAAAGGAATCCCAAGATAGATCATGACACTTTTAGCGATCTGGGCGATACTTATGTCAACGTTCATTCCTTTTATTCCAAAGTAGGGTGGTAAAACGGTAATGAATAACCATGCAAAGAAACTAAAGAACAGGACCTGGAATATGCTATTAAGAGCAACGAGGCCCGCGGCATATTCCCTGTTGCCTTCTGCTAATTCATTCCAGACTATAACCATTGCAATGCAACGCGCAAGGCCTATCATGATGAGCCCAACCATGTATTCGGGTTTATCACGGAGAAAAATGATGGCAAGTAAGAACATTAGTATCGGACCAATGATCCAATTCATGACAAGGGACAGCGACAGTATTTTGACATTGCCAAACACTTTCCCCAGTTGTTCATACTTTACCTTTGCCAATGGCGGATACATCATAAGGATGAGACCTATAGCAATTGGCAGATTGGTAGTCCCTGTCTGGAATGAATTAATAAATGCAGGAGTGCCCGGCACACAATAACCCAGGCCTATACCTATAGACATCGCGAGGAATATCCATACAGTCAGGAACCTGTCGAGGAAGCCAAGTTTTTTTGGCTGTGCAGGTGCGCAATTATTCAGGCTCATTAGTTCAAGTTGAAATTTGAATGATCAATTGCAGCAGCCGGGGGCGCAGCAAGCTTCAGGCTTCTTTGCAAATACAGTAAGGCTGTAAATACCCAAATTGCTTTCATTAAATGATTTAATCTCTTCTTTTGATAAATAATTGGAGAGAATATCATCAGGTATCAATATTGCTTTTTCCTTTTGGAGCACAATATCGGTAAATCCTGTGCTTTTGATTAAGCCCATGTAGGCTTCTTTTTGAATTGCACCTGAAATACACCCTGCATACATTTCAGCTACCTGAGATCGGAAGAGCGTCGTGTAGGGAAAGAGTGTAGGATAGGGTGTAGATCTCGGGGGTCGGCGTGT
>CAIMDZ010000028.1 GCA_903839875.1 uncultured Bacteroidota bacterium | reverse complement strand
ATTACATTACAACTTTGGGAAACGAGGCAATATTGACAGCCCTGAAACTGAAGAATATTGTCATTATACCTCAGCTTAACTATGCAGCAGCAGCTTAAAGTCTTGCCATTTTTGGCTAAGTTTTTAGACGTTAGTTACTAATGCGAAACCCTATCCCATCGTTACCGTGTTCTTCAATGTCATGACACGCTCTGCAAATAATTCACCCGTTCTGTGAACGACTTCACATCGCTGCTGCCGAACATTCTCTTTCGCGGCAGATAACGTTCTAATTGTGCATTTTTGTCTATTTTTAAATCTTTATGGAAAGCCAGGCATATAAAATATCAACCGTCAATAAACACGCTTTTGAGTTTGTCAGCACTGGTACGAAAACGTTAGTAAAGCATGTATCATTTGATGAGGTTGAAGATCATGTTTACAATCTTGCGCTTGGTACTGTTTTAGATGATGGCAGCGTCAGTTATAATGATAGAAGCAACAATGGCGACATGGTGAAGGTGTTCACTACTGTTGTGCAATGTGTCAAAAATTTTGCTGAGAAACACCCGGATGATATTATATATTTTCAGGGAGATACGGAACAGAAGACGAGAATATACAACGAAATTTTAAGCAGGTATTATGACGAATTCTCATCAGAATTTGGTATTTTTGGCATAGCTATTAGAGACGGGCGCATAGACGTCCGGAAATTCACCCTGCGGAAAAAGTTTTCCGGCTTTTACTTGAGAAAGAAAACAAAACGACATGGAATCGGCTAACAAAAAAATATTTGGCAAAAAGACTCCACGCAGAGCGAAAGCAGCAAAATCAACAAGCGGCAGGAAGGCTATTGGCCTGGAAGAAAAAATAGAGGAAGCCCGCAAGGTTTACCGGTCTTTATCTAATCCCGGATTACTGTGGCAAAACGACTAGGTTTTCCACCGTTCCATCGTTGCCTGCATTCTTCAATGTCATGACACGCCCCGCTGCTCTAAGCGTCCCGCTTAGTCCTGAAATTTGCAAGCGTCCGCTTGAGAGTAGAAATGTTCTCCCGAATGACTACCACCACGAAATTTTTTTGTTGTCGCAGATTTTATTAATTTGGTATACTTTACAGGATATTTCGCAATATGAAGCAATCTGCTAAAAATAAACCTTCCCGCATTTTCCGAAATACGGTTATCAACAACGATCTGAAAAAATATAAGGATGATCCAGTTGTTGTCAAAAAAGCAGAAAAAGCTGCAGAACTCTTGCGCAGGGTTAAAAACCTCCATAATATTAATATATTATAAGGATCACCCAATGGTCTAAATATCCCCAACCTCATTTCCGCAAATTGCTCCACCTGTCATGTCATTTAGTACCACACAAATTACCTCCAAAAAGATACCCGCAATTTTCTGTCCGTCACAACCCCAAAGCCCTCAATAATTTAACCCTGTTTTGACCGCTAAAATGTTGGTAACTCACCAAACATTTGGCACATTAATTGTGGTAGCTATGGTGGTAGTTCTATTGTCTCAAATGCGGTAATTGGAATGAGTATAGGTTTCGTTCACTCTGGGTTATACACAAAAACGAAGTAGTAGCAATGGGGTATCCAGGCATTGATTATCAATGCCTGCAACCGAAAAAAAATAGAAAATGGGGCGATCAATGTTGAAAAGTTACGCCGTAAGAATTCAACCAACGCCGCCCCCCCCCCAACTAATAGCTTACTCACAAAAACGAAGTGGTAACAATGGGGTATCCAGGCATTTATTATCAATGCCTGCACCCAAAAAAAATAGAAAATGGGGCAATCAATGTTGGTAAGCTACACTGTAAGAATTCAACCAACGCCGCCCCCCAAACTAATAGTTATACACAAAAACGAAGTGGTAACAATGGGGTATCCAGGCATTGATTATCAATGCCTGCACCGGAAAAAAAATAGAAAATGGGACAATCAATGTTGGTAAGTTAGGCTGAAAATACCTCGATGGGAAGGGTGGGAGCAGCACCCCATTAGGGACTTGCCTTTGCCTGACAAAAGCTATAGCGGGCGAAGCAATAAAAAATAATATATACATTCCCAATCCGCACTTGTGGAAAAATAGATATTTTCCCTTTTTGCTTTTTAGTGTACAACCCTTACCTTTGCGCAAAATTTAAGAAGACTTACTTTATATTTAGCACATACTTATGGCAAACGTTGGTAAAATCAAGCAAATAATCGGGCCGGTAGTGGACGTATATTTTGGTGGTGACAGCAAGCTCCCTGAAATATTTAACGCGCTGGAACTGACCCGTGAAAACGGAGACAAACTGGTTCTGGAAGTGCAGCAGCACCTGGGTGAGGATAGCGTTCGCGCAGTAGCGATGGACGGTACTGAAGGCCTGGTGCGTGGTACTGAAGTGCGTGATACAGGTAAGGCGATAGCTATGCCGGTGGGCGAACAGATAAACGGCCGCCTGTTTAACGTGACCGGTGATGCTATTGACGGTTTGCCAGCGTGTGATAAAACTGGTGGCCGCCCGATACATAACAAACCACCGTTATTTGAAAATCTGAGTACTTCTTCGGAAATATTGTATACGGGTATCAAAGTTATTGACCTGATCGAACCTTATGCCAAGGGTGGTAAGATCGGTTTGTTTGGTGGTGCAGGTGTGGGTAAAACCGTATTGATCCAGGAACTGATCAACAACATTGCGAAAGCGTATGCGGGTCTGTCTGTGTTTGCAGGCGTTGGGGAGCGTACCCGTGAGGGAAATGACCTGATGCGTGAAATGATTGAAGCCGACATTGTGAAATATGGAGACAAATTCAAGCACAGCATGGAAGAAGGCGGATGGGATCTGAGCGCTGTGGATATGAACGAACTGAAAGAGAGCAAAGCAACCTTCGTTTTCGGACAGATGAACGAACCACCCGGAGCACGTGCACGTGTGGCCCTTTCTGGTCTTACAGTTGCGGAATACTTCCGTGATGGTGATGGTACCGGCAAAGGAAAGGACATCCTGTTTTTCGTAGATAATATCTTCCGTTTCACACAGGCGGGTTCCGAAGTGAGCGCGCTGCTGGGTCGTATGCCATCGGCGGTGGGTTACCAGCCTACGCTGGCTACCGAAATGGGATTGATGCAGGAACGTATCACTTCTACCAAGAACGGTTCTATTACATCGGTGCAGGCGGTTTATGTACCTGCCGATGACCTTACCGATCCGGCTCCGGCAACTACCTTCGCGCACCTTGATGCGACTACGGTACTTGACCGTAAAATAGCAGATCTTGGTATCTATCCTGCCGTTAACCCACTGGAATCAACATCGCGTATCCTTACTCCGATTATTGTTGGTGATGTGCATTACGACTGCGCTAACCGCGTGAAGCTGATATTGCAGCGCTACAAGGAACTGCAGGACATCATCGCCATCCTCGGTATGGATGAGTTAAGCGAAGATGACAAGCTGATCGTATCGCGCGCCCGTCGTGTGCAGCGCTTCCTGTCGCAGCCGTTCCACGTTGCCGAAGCGTTTACCGGACTGAAGGGTGTACTGGTACCAATTGAAGAAACTATCCGTGGCTTTAACATGATCATGGACGGCGAAGTGGATGAATATCCTGAAGCTGCGTTCAACCTGGTAGGTACAATTGATGATGCGATTGCCAAGGGCAAGAAGCTGATGGAGCAGGCGAAGAACTAAAAAAGCCCCTCCCGGCCTCCCCCGAGGGGAGGAGGTGGAGAGGAAGGCGTGACTAATCAATTTTAAAACCCTCCCCCTTGGGGGGAGTTAGGAGGGGGCTTATGCAACTAGACATATTAACACCGGAGCGGAAGGTATTTAGCGGACAGGTTTACGGCATATTGTTGCCGGGTACTGAGGGTTCTTTTGAATTGCTGGAGAACCACGCGCCAATTATCGCGTCCCTGGGTAAGGGTAAGATGAAGGTGCTGAAGGACAAAACTAATTCCGAGACTTTCGAGATATCGGGTGGATTTGTGGAGATGCTCAACAATAAGGCCAGTGTGCTTATTGAGGATGCAACCGCGCTGGGGTAAAAGCCCCTCCCAGCCTCCCCCAGGGGGAGGAGATGTTGCGTAGGTGTCCTTCGACGGGCTCAGGATGACAAAAAATTATGCAGATGATATTAATGCCGGGTATATCCCGGCATTGCTGATTTTATGATGGGGCAGCGCTGATTATTTATTGCCATAAACATGCCCCCATGTAGTTCTTAATATTCGATCGTCGTATTCATTGATCCGCCAGACAGGTTTTCCAGTATTGTAGGTTTCCTGGTAGAATTTTGAATCCATTGGGACGCCGACACTAAACGTTGGTTCTATGTCAGGACCTATTGCAACTGTCTGGCCGGTCTTCAGATCATCGGAGAAACATTGAAGTATGACCCGGAAGGTATCATTGTCCGATGCGATTATACAAACAGAAGCAGTCCATTCAATGCCGCAACTACGGCGAAACCGGGCATAGCTTATTACCTGCCCGTGAACAGGTTTATCCAGGACAAAAAATTTCCATTTACACTGATAAGAGTTTGTCCCCAGATGATGACACTGTTGCGGAATATTATCTGATTCCTGGCAAAAGGATCTGTTGCAGAAAAAAAACACAGCCAATATAAGGATCAAAATCCGTAATCTCATTATGCTTCAATTTTTTAGGACACAAATTTTCTTTACTTCATTGCATTCTTGCCTATCACTGTTCAGTCGTTGCGGCTATGGCCTTTTGCGATCGAATTTATACTGCTGGTCAGAGACCTTCATTTTATTGTGGATTTAAGACTGAAAGACTTAAACCAGGGAGGATATCAACGAGGTCAAAAGTTTTCGTCAGTGAGCAGTCTGGCGTCTCTAAGCTTTTTTATGACAAGTTCACCTTCTGCTTTATCCATGTTCAGTCCGAATGTGACAGTTTCCGAACCGTACGAAAATGCTATTACACCTTGTCTTCCTAAATTCAACAAGTTGCGCTGTTGATCCCGATAAGATTGGTACAGGGTTGCCGTATCGCGCGCTTGGAAATTTCTGGCCTGATAAAGGTTGTATTCTTTTGTTTTAAAGAACAAAGCTGCCTTCCTGTCAAGTGTCAGCTTCCCTCTTTCGATAATAATGATCTCCATTCCAGATATGTGCCAATAAAGGAATCTGAATATACAAGAACCGATTATTGCCCAAACAGGGAAAACGATTATTGCCTTTGCAAACGGGCCATTTATGAACTGCATGACCAAAACAATTAACCCAATTACGCACCAAAGGCAAAGCCATAGCCCTGCAAATGCTGTAAAGAAAGCGCTGACACCCTTTGATGGAATAGTAATAACAATGCTATCACTATCCTCAGCAATTATTGCCTGTCCGATGTATGACGATTTCATTTTTTTTGGTGAGTATTTGTTTTATTCCACCGATCCCTTGCCTATCACCGTCCAGTCGTCGTGGCCGTGGCCTTTGGCGATCCACCGGTCCATTTCCGCAGCTATGGCGGGGATGGCTGCGAGTGCATTACCTGCCAGGTTGGTTTCTTCCATCATCAGGTGTGCATCTTTTCTTGCCATCAGCAATTCCCAACTGGGCTGGTCGAATGACTTTGAAGATATTTTATTAATTCTTGCAGGCAATGCTCCGGCAGGGTTCCAGGAGTCGAATAGCATGGCGACATCGTCTGTGCTGATACCAAGCGACTTTGCCAGCATAAGGGAATCTGCTACACCTGCGGTCATTGCTATCAGGAAGAGGTTGCCTATAAGCTTCATACCCGCTGCCGTGTTGTTCTTTGTGCCGAGGTTGAGAACCTTGCCGGTCATAGTAGTGAGGAAAGGTTCAATTTTGCTTATGATAGCCTGGTCGCCGGATACGAGCATGGTGCCTGTGCTTTCTAATGCATTAGCAGGGCCCATGAAAACAGGGGCATGGAAGTAGGTATATCCTTTGGATGCCCATAGTTCTGTTCGCTCTGCTGCGCCGCGTGCTGTAGTGGTTGTATGGTCTATGATGAGCACACCGGGTTCGAAGCCTGCGCTTGCAGCGGCCAGCACTTCATCTACGGCAGCATCGTCCTTAACGGTGATATGGATACGCGAGGCGCCTTTTACGGCATCGGCGATGTTTTCAAAGGCTTTTGCGCCAAATTCTTCCAGGGCTTTGGCGCGTGCAGGATTGCGGTTCCAAACATTGACTTTTTCTCCTTTCTTAAGCAGGGCTTTTGTAAAGTTTGACCCGAGTAGTCCCATTCCAATAAATGCAATCATTGTGCTGAATTTTGGGGTAAAGATAAGGCGTGAACCCGCAATAATGCCTTATATAATGAGTAAAAGATGCTTCGTTACCGGGAATGACAGAAATGAGTATGTTACAGTGTAGCTATTAGTATTATTCTTATTTGAAAGGAATATTTAACTATCGGATGAATTTTTATTAATTTGCCTTCCCTTTACACAAAAAAATTAACTGATGTCCATAAATCTCTGCATTGATTGGGGTAACACAAATGTCAAAGCCGCAATATTTGATAATGATACGCTGACCAGGCAAATCGTATTTTCTGAAGAATCTGCTTTGGAAAAAGTATCCGCTCTCATGGAGGGTTACAAACCTGTGAAGGCCATTATGTGCTCGGTGGCACATCATGATGATGAAGTGGAACACCTTATTAAATCCAGAATAAAATCTGTTATTATCCTGGATGGCTATACGCGTACACCAATAAATAACGCTTACCTTTCTCCGGATTCGCTAGGCCCGGACAGGCTGGCAATGGCATGCGGGGCCTATTTTCATTATCCCGATAAAAATAACCTTGTGATTGGTGTTGGCACGTGTGTTACCTATAACCTGGTTCAGAAAAATAAGACATTCAGGGGCGGGGCAATTTCTCCGGGGCTGCACATGCGCCTTAAAGCAATGAATGCCTTTACGGACAAATTGCCGGAAATAAAACCGGAAGGAGACCTCATTTTGCTTGGCTACGATACAGAAACATGCCTGCGGAGCGGAGCCGTATTGGGCATGGCGGCTGAAATTGACGGTATGATCAGGAACTTCGAAAGCCAATATCCTGATTTTAACGCCATATTAACGGGCGGGGATGCCACTTACTTTGCGAGCAAAATTAAAAGTAAGATATTTGCCGACCCTGACTTATTGTTAAAGGGATTAAATCTAATTTTAAACTATAATGTATCAGTCCCGCGTTAAGTGTATAGTAATTTTCCTGATTACTTTATGGGGTTACGAATCAACAGCACAGACAGGTACTACCAGTAACCCTACTAACGGACGCGTGAATAATCCTTATTCCAAATATGGAATTGGTGAATTGATAAATGGCAACAGCACTGTACTGAGGGGTATGGGAAATGTTACATCGGCATTTGAAAATCCGTATGAGGTCAACTCTGATAATCCTGCATCCTACTCTTTTTTACAGCGTACCACTTTCGAAATCGGCGCTACCGGGGAAACCCGTTCAGTAGTTGGATCAGGGCTGACTTACAGAACAGGAACAGCTTCGGTCTCTTATCTCAATCTCGGAATACCTGTGGGGAAAAATGCAGGTATATGCCTTGGATTTAGGCCATATTCGCATACTTTTTATGATATGGCGGATTCACAGGCAGCAACTCCAATAGGGCTGGTAGAAAAAAGATATAATGGTGAAGGAGGGTTGAATTACGTGTACCTGGGCGGGGCTGCAAAACATAAAGGATTGAGTATAGGTTTTAATGCAGGGTATATGTTTGGTACTATAAGGAACACTGCCGGGGTAATGGCTATTGATACCCAGGTAATAAACAGGGCATATACTACAGAATATACCAACTATACGCAAATAGGAGGTATCTACTGGAAGGGAGGAATAATGTATGAACGTAAGATAGACTCAGATTATACATTCAGGATAGGTGGTACATTTACCCTGAGCCAGAAACTGACTGAGCACCTTAATGAATACCAGATAAGCACCTACAATTTTGGCGACACGCTGGTCAACGACACTACTGTTAAAAATGAAAACCAAAAAGGGAAATTAACATTACCTATGTCTTACTCAATAGGCGTAATGATAGCACGTAATGATAAATGGAATCTGGGGCTTGATTATACGGCTACACAGTGGAGCAATTTTGCGAGCACGCCTGACAGTCACCTGACTGAACAAGTCGGTTCGGGATCTTATAAGATCAGCCTGGGAGGTGAACTGACGCCGGATATGAATAATATCAGGAATTACTGGTCAAGGGTTACGTATCGTATGGGGCTATATTATGGAACCGACTACCTGAAAATAAATAACACAGCCTTGCCCTTTTACGGTCTGACACTTGGTGGCAGCCTGCCTTTCAGGAAATCATTATCCAAACTGCATATGTCTATGGATATAGGCCGCCTGGGTAATACAAGCAACGGATTAATACAGCAAACTTATTTTAAGTTCACATTAGGAGTATCCTTCAACGACAAATGGTTCATACCCCGTAAGTATGATTAATAGTCTGTGCAAATATTATCTCAACAGATTAGCTGTTCTTTTCCTTCCGGTTATCTTTTTTTGTTCGGCCTGTAATAATGATCCTGAAGAGATAAGAGCGCTTACCGGCAACAACTACAGGCAGGAAGACAAGGCGCAGGATGTTACCTTTATTTACAGTAAGGACGGCGTAATTAAAATGCGGGCCTTTGCCCACGATTTTCTCAGGAATGAAAGCGCTGACCCACCCTACATAGATATGAACAGGGGCCTGAAAGCTGAATTCTTTGACAGCAGCGGACAGGTGGAGCATGTTTTGACGGCTGATTCATCGCGCTACTATGTTGCAAAAGGAGATGTGATTGTATGGGACAGTGTGAAAATTGTGAGCAAAAAAGGTCAGATGCTGACAACTTCGGAACTTATCTGGAATGCAGGCATCCAAAAATTCTTCACCGAAAAGCCAGTGCGGATAGCGACTAAAAATGAAGTGCTTTATGGAAACGGGATGGAAGCCAACAGTGATTTTACCTGGTACCAGATACTTAATCCGAAAGGAACTGTGGAAGTTCCCAAAGGTGAATTGCCGAAGTAGTGCCTAAAGTCAAAATTAGAAAGTCTGAAGTAGGAATTACCGGCTTTTAGTTTTTCAATTCCTCAGGATTTTCCCGCACGATTTATTTTTACCAATACCTAAGTTAAATTGTTCAAAAAAAATTAGGGTTGCTAATAACACCTCCCTCTAGGGCCTACCGTTAGTACACAAATATTTTTCAATGAGCAATGCACCTGAGGGGCTAAATGTCAGTAGTATAAGAGGTACAAATATGGGTTATGCCCCGTCACGT
>CAIMDZ010000027.1 GCA_903839875.1 uncultured Bacteroidota bacterium | reverse complement strand
TTATAGTTACAATCAAATTTATGTACTCTTTTTGGGTTCCTGACCTTCGTTTCAAATGATGCTTTTAGTTGATGTAGCCGACTATTGATTTTACGTTCGTAAAAGCATTGCATCATCCTGAAATCTGTTTACTGGTTGGTATGGACACGGTGAAATTAGTTTACTTCTTAAAAATCGGAACCTGCTGCCTTATGGCAGTTTAATCCAACAAAATGGCAGAATAAACAGCCTACAACTTCCCACATGTAAGGCTGCAATTAGTATGCCAGTTCTTTGGCGAGTTACTCACATTTTTTGCGGGATTCCGGGGTTAAATTACTGAGTGGGAAAGGGTTAGGATGATCGTAAAAATGCGGATAAGTTTTTGAAGAAATTTTGAGGTGACAGAATGAAAGTGACCGGGTGGCAGATGGGTTTTTATTTGCGCTTCCGGATGCCATGTAGATCATGGGGAAGAATGGGGTGAACGGAATAAGGAAAATACTTATATTTATATTTCTAAATTCCATTATCGTGACCGATCAAATTAAATTATTGAACAACCTGGCCAGGAAGATAAAATCAGAAGAAAAAACAAAGGAACAAGCAATGAGAACATTGGTTGCTGCGAAGATTTTGAAAAAAACGGAAAATTGACTTCCCATTACTCTAATTTGGGTAAGCTAATGTCAAAATCCAGCTGATGGAGATATACAGCAACAGACCAAATCTGATGATTGGCTTTCATGGTTGTGATTTGAAAGTCAGAAATGAGTTGGTAATTAATCCCGATAATGTTAAAATCAGCGAGAAGAAGCACGATTGGTTGGGCAACGGTTTTTATGTTTGGGAAAATAATTTTGCAAGAGCGCTCCATTGGGCCAATGAAAAGAAAAAACGCAGCAATACCCCATCAGATTTTGAGGCCCCGGTGGTTGGGGTTGTTTATCAGTTAGATTATTGTCTTGATTTTACTGATAGTCATTTTATAGATTTACTTGCCACCTACTACATGTTGTTCAAGTCTGCCATGGAAAATGCAGGAACACCTTTACCTGCAAATAAAGATATAGCCGCCGATAAACATAAAGATCAGGTTTTGAGAGAGCTTGATTGTGCTGTCATAGAGTACATGCATAATAAGATTGCCGATTCTAGTGAGGATGCAAGGGTGAAATTATTAAAACTTTATCCGTCAATTCATGCGTGACATAACACTAGCTACTTTCGACTAAATTGTGGATAAATTTATGTGGTAATCCCGATGGCTATCGGGAGGGCAACGATGGGGAAATCGATTTTCATTAATATAAGCCGCAGTAAAGCATTTCAGCAGATTTAGAAAATGAGTTATCCACAAAATAAATGTTACCTCACATGAGATACCAACATTTTCCCAGTGCGTTTAAAAAGGATTGAAATATTTTGTATCGGGAACTAAGTACAGAAGCACAATCGTTTTCACTGTATGACCTCTGTCATACCATATCCTAAATCCCTATTTCTATATTTGCAGTACCGGGTTTAGCAATTCAATACATTGAAATCATGAACAAAATTGTAATTATTCTTTTTGCCGTCACGTTATTTTTATTGCCCCAAATTAGTTTTGGGCAAGTAACAGCAGAAATTGAAAGTCAGAACAGCAAAGGGAACGTGGTTTTTCTTGTTGTGACAAATGGAGGCATTGATCTTGCTTCAACCAAGGAAATTGCCATGAAGGCAAAGTCAATGTACCCAAAATCAGCTGTATTGACGATGGACAAATCGGATAAAGCCAATGCAGGACTTGTAAAGAAATATGGCTTGCCGGGCTCGCCTGCGCCAATGATACTTGTAATTGCAGCTAATGGAGTGGTAACGGACGGATACCCAAAAAGCGAGGCTACTCCGCAGAAACTGGTAGAGAGCATACCTACAAAAAGGCAATCTGAAGCGCTGCTGGGATTTGACCAGAAGAAGCCTGTATTTGTAGTAATGTATAAAAAGTCGTTTGCGGACAAAACAGGAGTTGTTGACGAATGCAAGAAAGCAGTTGCAGCACTGAACGGCAATGGAGTAGTAGTAGAAGCAGACCTGGACGACAAATCGGAGGCGGCCTTCATTGCTTTATTAAACCCTGACCTGCCGGTCACTAAAACTATTGTTCATGTTTTTAATAATAAAGGGCAGTTCATTTCGAAATTCAAGGCGCCGGTGAAGTCGGCGGCATTAGCTGCAGATGCCAGGAAGGCCCCGAAAGAATGTTGCCCTGGGGGTAATTCTAAAAACTGTAAGAAATAACCTTTCAGATCATGAACGTAAACAAACTCATCTGGCTCGAGTTTAAGTATCACAAGTCGCAGTTGGTGTCCGGCTTGCTGGCGATCACTCTGGGGATAGCCGTCATTGTGGGTATACGGTCTATCTCAGTTGTGTCTGAAAAGGCTGTAGCCATCAACCTTGACAACCTTGGCGCGAATATACTTGTATTGCCCCAGGGGTCTAATGTTGACAACTATTATACAGCAGATATTGACGCCCCAACCTTTCCAGAAGAATATGCAGAAAGAATTGCGACATCGTCGCTGGAAGGCGTTGACAATATGTCGCCAAAGCTTACCAGGCGAATAACAATCAAGGGACAGAAATTTGTACTTACCGGGATACTGCCTAAAAATGAGCTTGCATCAAAACCCATCTGGCAGCATTCCGGGTTGTTTGGCAATAAACAAATCGCATCATGCGGCCCCAGCCCAGTGAATGAATCGTTAGGGTACAAGGACGAAAAACTACAGCGTAAATCTATTGATTCACTTGGGATGGACGACTGCCTGGTTGGCTATTCAGCTGCAAGGAGATTAAATGTAAAGGAAAACGGAAGCATCGTTATTGAAGGTAAAACATTTAAAGTAGCAAAGGTTATTTCAGAAACAGGCACTATTGATGATGACCGTATTTTTGCCCATCTGCACGTAGTACAGGAACTGCTGGGGATCAAGGAACAGGTGAGCGCCATTGAAATAATGGGGTGCTGCAATGCAATAACAGAAGGCCTTTTAGGAAAACTCAGGAACATTTTACCCGATACAAAAATCACAACGATCGGGCAGATCGTATCAACACAAATCCAAACCAACAGGATGATGAATAAGGTATCCTTAGTATTCCTGATTATTATCCTGTTCGTAGGTGGAATATCCATTGGTAACTTCATGTGGGCTAACGTAAATGAGCGCCGGAAAGAGATCGGTATGTTCAGAATGATAGGTTTTTCAAAAGGAGTTATCTACCGGATGCTGCTGGCGAAAGCTTTTATACTGTGGATTCTAGGAGGTGTTACCGGATATATTATAGGCACAGCGGCAGCGATATGGCTGGGGCCTCAATTTGCCAATTTGAAGGTAAACCCCATTCCCGTACTAATACTTGTTTCTTTGCTGATCTCAGTAGCTGTATCACTCATCGGATCCATCATACCTGCTTACCTGGCCGGTAAAATAGACCCATTCAACAACATGCAGGAGGGATGAACATGATCTTAAAAATTAACAACCTGAATAAACAATACCATCATAAAGATGGCGTTGTTGATGCGCTTAAAAATGTGAGCTTTCAGGTTGATCAGGGCGACTTCGTTACCATTACTGGCTCTTCAGGCTCCGGCAAATCAACATTGCTGTTATGCCTGGCCGGACTAATAAAAACAACTTCCGGTGAAATATTATTTAAAGATTTCCGGATTGATACCGCTTCAGATAAACAATTATCTGATTTCCGAAAAAACAATGCAGGTTTTGTAATGCAAAGCTTTGCACTGATACCCTACCTGACTGCTATTGAGAATGTGATGTTGCCACTGGCAATTTCCAATATGGAAAAATCAAAGAAATATAACCAGGCATTAGAACTCCTTAGACTTGTGGGGCTGGAAAACCGAAAGAACCATTTGCCTAATGAATTATCTGCGGGTCAGCAACAGCGGGTAGCAATTGCAAGGGCATTGGTAAATAAACCGTCTTTGATATTAGCTGATGAGCCAACCGGGAACCTGGATCCTGCACTGTCTGTAGAAATACTTGATCTGCTTAAGAATATTAATCAGCAACAAGGCATCACCATTTTAATGGTTACCCACAGTCCGTTAGCCTCGGGATATGGCAACCATAAAATACATCTTACGGATGGGTCTTTAATTTAGATCCTTTCTTCACACCGTATTGTGCACATCAAAGAATCAGATAGATTATGTACCGGAAAAAAAGAAAATATTGATTAATAACAAATCAAAAACAAACCATTTTAGTTAACTAAATTTCTTCATTAAATCCTTCATCATCATTTCAATTTCCGGATTGCACAGGTTGCCGATACTGCCTTTGTGGGTGTGGTTAAGTTTGGAAGTGTAGCTAAAATCGCCGTTATGTACTTCGTTGCCAACCTGCCTATATGCATCCCTGAAGGGTATGCCATTATTTACCAGATCATTTACTTTCTCAACGGTAAAAAGATGGGCATATTTCTTATCGTCAAGAATATTGTCTTTGACAATGATTTGACTGAGCATCAGAAATGCCAGGCCCAGGCAGGCTTTCAACTCTTCTATGGCCGGGAATAGAATCTCTTTGGTCAATTGTATATCGCGATGGTAACCGGAGGGAAGATTAGACATTAATAACGCCAGTTCATTAGGGATAGCCTGAATCCGGTTGCACCTGCCTCTAATCAGTTCGAAGACGTCGGGGTTCTTTTTGTGGGGCATAATGCTGCTGCCGGTAGTAAGGGCATCGGGAAAACTGATGAAGTCAAAGTTCTGGTTCATGTACATGCATACGTCCATGCTTAACCGGGAAAGTGTTACCGCTATTGTGCTCATAGCCATTGCTACAAAACGCTCAGTCTTACCACGGCTCATCTGGGCATAGATACTGTTATAATGCAGCGCTTCAAAATTAAGGAGACTCGTAGTCAGGTCTCTGTCTAACGGGAAGGAAGAACCATACCCGGCGCCACTGCCCAGGGGGTTTTTATTGGTCATTGCATAAGCAGTTGCAAGCAGATTCATATCATCCACAAGGCTTTCGGCATAGGCGCCAAACCATAAACCGAAAGAGGATGGCATAGCCAGTTGGAGATGAGTGTAGCCGGGAAGCAACTTATCACTGTATTTATCACTGAGAGATAACAACAAGTCGAATAATTTCAGTGCAGCATCTTTTATTGAAAGGACCTCGGCACGCAGGAAGAGCTTAATATCCAGGGCTACCTGGTCGTTACGGCTGCGGCCACTGTGGATTTTTTTTCCTGCTTCGCCAAGCTGCTCCGTAAGCGTCAATTCTACCTGAGAATGAATATCTTCCACATCATTTTGCAAAACAAAATTCCCGGATTCAATATCCATGAGAATGTTGTCCAATCCGGCTTTCAGCAAATCTACCTCCATATCAGATAGAAGCCCTGCCTTATTCAGCATAGTAACATGTGCTATGGAACCCTGAACATCATATTTTGCAAGAAGCATATCAAATTCCCTGTCGCGACCAACAGTAAATTGCCTGATGATGTCAGATATTCCGGTGTTGTCATTTCCCCAAAGTGTCATAGCAACTCGTTTAATAATTGTATATAAATATCAATTCCATTCCTGATTTCATCGAGGTATATGAACTCATCCGCGGTATGGCTGCGGGCAGAATCACCAGGCCCCATCTTTAATGCAGGGAAAGGCATTAAAGCCTTATCTGATAACGTGGGTGAACCATAATATTTCCGGCCCAGTTTTATTCCGGCCGATACCAACGTATGATCAGGTGAAATAAAGCCGGAACGTAACCTCATACTACGGGGTGTTACCTTGCTGGCAATGTTCTCCTTAACAACATCCAGTATTTCAGAATGGCTATAACATTCATTGACCCTGCAATCAACCGTGAAACTACAAGTGCCGGGAATAACGTTATGTTGTGTTCCTGCATTGATCATGGTCACATTCATAGTAACAGGGCCCAGCAATGAAGATACTTTGGGAAAGCTGAAACTATTGAACCAACTGACATCGTTCATTGCAATGCAGATTGCATTCTCCCCTTCTCCCCTGGCTGCATGTCCGGATTTACCATGAGCCACACAATCCAGTACCAGCAAGCCTTTTTCGGCAATGGCCACATTCATTTGAGTTGGCTCTCCGACTATTGCAAAATCAACTTTTCCAAGTTTAGGGAGTAAGGATTCAATACCGTTTTTACCTGATATTTCCTCTTCTGCACTTGCAGCAAACAAGAGGTTGTATTTTAAATCAGTTCGTTCATAGAAAAACAAAAATGCCGCCATTAAGCTAACCAGGCTGCCACCCGCATCGTTACTGCCTAATCCAAAAAGCTTGCCATCTGTCTCTAAGGCTTGGAAAGGATCTTTTGTATAGCCATTATTTGGTTTTACTGTGTCTAGGTGGGAGTTTAATAAAATGGTTTGTTTTGTATCGTCGAAGAACATATTTACTGTCCAAACGTTATTCAGAAATCTATTCGTTACAATTTTTCTTTTCTGTAAAAACTCTTCAATTGCGACACACGCAGTATCTTCCTCCCCGCTGAAGGAATGTATTGCTATTAGTTGTTTTAACAACATTATAGCGTCTGTATATAATCCGTTTATGTGTTTCATAAAATACAGGTACCGGCATTTCCTGAATAAAGACCGGGCAGTACATCTGCATGGCCAATGATCACTTTTTTAACACCGCTTTTTATGGCTTCAAAGGCATTCTCCAACTTTGGAATCATACCCCCTGAAACAATTCCTTTTTCTTTCAATTCTTCAAATCCCTTTGCTGTCATAGTCGAAATTACAGAATCCTCATTATCGGCATCTGTCAGTACGCCATTTTTCTCAAAACAGTAAATCAGCTGCACTTCCCAATCATGCGAAAGTGCTTTTGCCACTTCCTGTGCAATTGTATCGGCATTGGTATTCAGTATGTGTCCATCAGTATTAAAGGTAAGCGGAGCAAAAACAGGCACCAGGCCCATCTGTAAGAATTTATCCAGTAGTGCCGTGTTTATTTTTTCACTGCTAATGTCACCAACATAGCCATAATCAACTTCTTCTACCGGGCGCATGGTTGCCGGAAGTATGCCGCCATCCGCACCTGTCAGTCCAATTGCGTTACAATTAAATGATTGTAATTCCGCTACAATATTTTTATTAATAAGGCCACCATATACCATTGTCACCAGGCTCAGGGTCTCTTCGTCAGTAATACGTCTGCCATTAATATAGGAAGGTTCAATGCCTAATTTTTTGCCAATCTCAGTTGCAATTTTACCGCCTCCATGCACCAGTATTTTTTGGCCTTCCAAATTTGAAAACTTTTCCAAAAAGCCGGAAAGCTTATTTTTATCATCAATTATGTTACCGCCTATTTTCACTACTGTAAGCCGCATGTTCAGTTGAATTGACTTATTAATATTTCTGCAAGCACTGCCTGTGCTGCCCACACCCGGTTTGCAGCCTGTAAATTCACAATACTGCTGGCACTATCCAGCACTTCATCGCTCAATTCCACATTACGTCTTACAGGAAGGCAATGCATCACCCTGGCGTTGTTGGTGTTGATGAGGTGTTTATTGGTAAGCATCCAGTCGGCATCCCGGGTAAGCACTTTTCCATAATCATTATAGGCACTCCAGTTTTTTACATAAACAAAGTCAGCATTCTCGAGGGCCTTTGACTGATCGTACTCTATATGAGCATCCCCGGAAAACTGCTCATCCAATTCATATCCTTCTGGGTGAGTAATTACAAAATCAGCTTTACCCCAGGCATTTACCCACTGTGCGAAAGAATTGGCAACACACTGAGGAATAGGCTTTATATGCGGCGCCCATGTAAGCACTATTTTAGGTTTGCGCATTGGGTCAAATAAATCAGTAATAGTCATGATATCTGCCAGGCTTTGCAACGGATGCAACGTTGCGCTTTCGAGACTGATCACTGGTATAGCAGCGTATCTGATCAATTGATTAATGAATACTTCTTCATAGTCTTCCTGTTTGTTTGTCAGCGAAGGAAACGTGCGTATACATAAAATATCGAAGTATGCACCTAAAACAGGGGCTGCATCTTTGATGTGCTCCACAGTCTGTCCGTTCATAACAGCCCCATCTTCAAATTCTAGTTTCCAGCCTTCTTTATGTATATTGAACAATATGGCCTCCATACCTAGATTACTGATAGCAATGTTGGTGCTAAGACGGGTTCTCATACTTGGATTCAGAAACAGTAATCCTACCCGTTTATACTCCCCAAGAATTTTATCTTTAAAAGGCGCGGCCCTGTAACTGATGGCTTTTTGCACCAGTGCATCAATATCCTGTACATCATTCACGGAAATAAACTGTTTCACATGCTACTCTTTAAAAATGGGTTATGAATAATTTGCAAGCGCATTACTGATCGCATCAATAAGCATATCAGCCTCCTTGTATTGAATATTTAAAGCCGGCAGCAGACGGATAACATCAGGTTTCGCCTCCCCGGTAAATATCCTATACTTCCACAATAAATTCTTCCTTAAATTCTTATATTCATCAGGCACATCAAAACCTATCATCAATCCCCTGCCACGCACATTCTTTAACTGTGCGATGCCTTTCAGTTGCTCCTGCAAATAATTACCAACACTCAGCGCATTTGCAAGCAGCGCCTCATCTTCCATTACTTCCAGTACAGCCAGTGCAGCGGCACAAGCCAAATGGTTGCCACCAAAAGTTGTGCCCAGCATACCATATGCAGGTTTGATATGCGGCGCTATAATGATACCACCAACCGGGAAACCATTGCCCATTCCTTTTGCCATGGTATATATGTCTGCATTCACTGCGGCATAATCATGTGAAAAAAACTTGCCCGACCTTCCATAACCACATTGCACACTATCGGCAATATATACGGCGTTATGTTCATCGCATAATGCCCTTATGGTTTGCAAAAACCCTGGAGTCGCAACGTTGATGCCACCCACACCTTGTATGCCTTCTACTATAACCGCCGCTATCTCCTTAGCATGTATCGCAAAGTAGTTTTGTAAAGCAACCTCATCATTAAAGGGCAGGAATTTTACATTTTCCGTTTCATTGACCGGGGCTACTATCTGTAGGTTATCAGTAGCTGCAACCGCTAGAGATGTTCTTCCGTGAAATGCTTTTGAGAAGGCAACAATTTTTTTCCTGCCGGTATGGAAGGATGCCAGCTTCATTGCATTTTCATTTGCTTCAGCACCTGAATTACACAGGAACAACTGGTAATCTTCTTTCCCTGACATTTCCCCCAGTTTGTTGGCCAGTTGCTGCTGCAAGGGAATCTTAATGGAATTGGAATAGAACCCTATTTTATCCAACTGCTCTTTAATACGCTTCACATAATGAGGGTGTGTATGCCCGATGGATATAACAGCATGACCACCATAAAAATCAAGGTATTTATTACCAGCATCATCCCATATATATGACCCCTGGCCATTTACAATGGTTATATCATTTAGTGGGTAAACATCAAAAAGTATCATTGGCTATTTATCTTCTTTAAAATGAACTTGCTTTAAATTTCAATCCCTGGTGTTCAGGTAATCCAAACATAATATTCATATTCTGTACCGCCTGGCCTGAAGCTCCTTTGAGCAGGTTGTCTATGGCGGAATGTATAACCAGGTTATCATCCACCTTTTCCAAATGGATCAGGCACTTATTGGTATTCACCACTTGTTTCAGGTTGATCATCTCTGAGCTTATGTGTGTGAATATATGCCCGGAGTAGTATGTATTATAGAGGTTGTATGCTTGCGGTAATGACAGATCGCACTTTGTATAAGAGGTAATATAAATTCCGCGTGTAAAATCACCCCGCCATGGGATAAAATTCAATGGCTTGTTTATAGGTTGTAACGCGGTGATGGTTTGCACAATCTCATTAAGATGCTGATGGGCAAGGGATTTATAGGCTTCAATATTGTTAGCCCGCCAGGAGAAATGTGAGCTCTGCTGCAGTTTTTGTCCGGCGCCGGTAGAACCTGTGATGCCTGTGGTATGTACTTCCTGCAGTATGCCTGCTTTAGCAAAAGGCAAAATACCTAACTGAATAGCGGTAGCAAAACAGCCGGGATTGGCGATATTTTCCGCTCCCTGTATTTGCTCCCTGTTATACTCCGGCAAGCCGTAAACAAACACCCTGTTGCCAAACCTTGCATCTTTTTGCAACCGGAAATCCTGTGAAAGATCAATAATAGTTACACTTTCACTTACAGGATTTTCCTGTAGAAATTTTTTTGCTTCTCCATGACCTACGCATAAAAATAGCACCTCTATATCATTATTAATTTCAGAGCAGAATACCAGACCTGTATCTCCATACAGGTCGCTGTGAACTTTAGTTACAGGTTCACCGGCATTACTTCTGCTGTGTACAAAAGCAATAGTTACATCCGGGTGATGTAATAATATACGGATCATTTCCCCTCCTGTATATCCTGCCCCGCCAATGATACCGGCCCTGATTTTTTTATTGTCAGTCATTTATTAATTCGGTTTTCCCTTTGTTTACTGAATGATAAATACCAACCTGGTTACCAAATATTTTTGCAAACCCTTTTACATCCTCGCCACTCCAGCTATTATTCATTTCACCATAGGTGCCGAATTTATTATTCATGAGATCGTGCCTGCTTTCTATTCCATTCAGAACAAACCTATATCGGTGCAATGTTATGAACACTTTGCCGGACACAGTATGCTGCGTATCTTCGAGGAAGCGCTCTATGTTACGCATGGCAGGATCAAGCATCATACCTTCGTGCAGCCAGTTGCCATACCAGGCGCTTAACTGATCTTTCCAGTAAAGCTGCCATTTGGTAAGCGTATGTTTTTCGAGCAGGTGGTGGGCTTTAATTATGATAATGGGTGCTGCAGCTTCAAAACCAACACGTCCTTTTATACCTATAATAGTATCGCCAACATGAATATCCCTTCCGATTCCAAAAGGCTGGGCAAGCGCCTGCAAATGTGTAATTGCGGTGACGGGGTGATTAAATTTAATCCCGTCTACAGACAACAATTCACCTTTTTCAAATTCAAGTGTAATTTCTTTCTGTCCTGTTTCTGTAACAGATGTGGGCCAGGCATTTTCCGGTATGTTTTCGTTGCTGGTAAGTGTTTCTTTTCCACCTACCGATGTGCCCCATAAACCCTTGTTAATACTATATTGCGCTTTTGAAAAATTCATTTCAATACCATGCTCCTTAAGGAATTTTATTTCAGCATCCCTGCTTAACCGCATATCGCGGATCGGGGTTATAATACCTATTCCCGGGATAAGGCTTTGAAAAACCATATCGAACCGAACCTGGTCATTACCGGCGCCGGTGCTGCCGTGGGCAACATGATCTACATTTAATTGCTTGGCGTAATTGGCAACCGAAACAGCCTGGATCATCCTTTCAGCGCTTACACTCAGCGGGTAGGTTGCATTTTTCAGCACATTACCGAATACCAGGTATTTAATGCAGTTCTCATAATAATCCTTAGTCACATCAATTACCTTGAATGACGAGGCACCAAGTTCTTTAGCCCGTTTGCCAATGTTCTCCAATTCTTCATCATTGAAGCCACCGGTCTGAATAGTTACAGCATGAACTTCCATATTTTTTATCCGCGACAGGTAGACGGCACAAAAGGTGGTATCAAGACCACCACTGAATGCCAGGAGAACTTTATCTTTTTTCAAGCAGATTAAATTTTAATGATTATGGTGAATAAGTAACCAGGCAAAAAATCCGGAAAGAACAATTATTAGGTTATTCCTTTTTAATATCTTCAGAAAACGGCCTTGCTTAAACCTGAGTAAGCGCTCATATATCTTTTCCTTCTTTTTAAATTCCGACAATGTCTTTGCAGGTTCATAATGGTCTTTAGGGTCGTATAGCATACCGGTGCACAAACAATTTTTCCGGTCTTTACTCATGAGGATGTCGTAATTAATACAACTTTTACAGCCCTGCCAGAATGCATCGTCCTGGGTGAGTTCGGAATAAGTAACAGGTTCGTAGCCAAGTTCACTGTTTATTTTCATAACAGCAAGACCGGTGGTCAGCCCAAATATTTTCGAGTTAGGGTATGTTGCACGGCTCAGGTCAAATATTTTTTTCTTTATAAGTCTGGCAAGTCCGCTTTTCCTGTATAAAGGAGCAACGATAAGTCCGGAGTTGGCCACATATTCGCCATGCCCCCAGCTTTCGATGTAGCAAAAGCCAGCCCATTTGCCATCCGGTGCAAATGCGATCACAGCTTTACCCTCCTGCATTTTTTGCTGAAGGTATGCTGGAGAACGTTTTGCGATGCCTGTGCCGCGAGCTTTGGCAGACTCCTCCATTTCTTTGCATATTTCATCTGCAAATCCAACGTGAGTAATATTTGCAACCAATACCTTGAAGGTTTGATCCATTATTAACAAGTGTTAAAAGAAATAAAAAAAGAAACACCCATGTAAAAAAACATGGAAAGTAATAAGACGAAGACCACCAATATTGGTTTAAGCCTCTTCAACAGTTAACTTTCTGTTGGCAAAACGGTATCAACGTCGGATCAGGAAGGAGGTATACCTGTAACAAAAAACTGTCCGTTCAGGAGCAGCAAAAAAAACCGTGCCGGCACATAAATGCACCTTTGGATCCGGCAGCATACACATGGTTTTTTTCATCTATCTGGTTGTTAGAAATATTTTTTAAACTAAGGGAGCAAAGTAAATGTATTTTTACCTAACGAGTTCTTAATTTTTTCGTTAAGAACTAAACCAGGCTAAAATTTTGATAATTAAATATAATGGACTACCTAGATGTGCCACACCTCCAGGGTGTGGCGCATCTATGCATTGCACAATTCTTCTGTTTGGAAATTAATTATTTCAGATCCATTTTACCGTTTGTCAATGCCATCTGGGATGGATAGTCGCGGTAGCTCCATTTGTTTACTACCACTCCGTCAGTCAACATCATCAGTCCGGGATTGGAGCGCATAGCTGTCTTGCTTGCGGTACCATCAAGGGTTAATACCGGCAAATTAATATTCCATTTCTTCAGGAAGGCTTGAGAAGCTTCATAATTGGAAGAGCACAGCGCATAGAATGGGACATGCAGTTCAGCTGCTTTTGCAATCAGGCTTCTTAGTTTATCCAGGTTAGCCATATCCGCTTTGTCGGGCTCACGTACAAACCAGAAGAAAGTATATCCCTTCGCATTAAGTATTGCCTGTGTCTGATCGTTATTATTCGAATCTGTAAGAATAAAATCATGAATTTCCGGCTCCCCTTTGGCTTCGCTTATTATTTTATCTTTACGGTCTACAAACTTCCATGTTGAATCCTGCCACGGGTAATTCTTAATTGTAAACTCCTGTTTTTTACCATCCTTTTCATAAATAAACACTGACTCAATAACAGCCGGCACGTAATCCTTACCGGGCTGCATTTTTTCCCAAAGGTTGTAGCCAACTTTGTAGGGCATACAATCGTGGTATGGCAGATGTTCCAGGTCCCACCATTGAATTGCAAAAGCAAAAACAGTGGCTAGAATAATAAAGGCAGTGTTGACATGCCGGTGCATAAGGCCGGATATCTTTTTACTGTAAATGACCAGCACAATTGACATCAGCAGCAACGCTATGTCTTTATAAAAAGTGGCTTCACTGGATATTTTAATACATGCTCCAAAACAACCACACTCCTTTATCTTGCCGCTATAAAGGGCATACCCGGTCAGGAAAGTGAAAATGATATTGAGCACTAATAACAGAAAGGCAAACACCCTGAATCCATAACCTATTAATACAGCCACCCCGCAAACGATCTCGAATGCGATCATGGTTATTGAGAACACAAACGACCAGGGTATCATGAAGTTCATGTGCAGCACTTCAAAAAATTCATCCATCTTATAGACGAGCCCCATTGGGTCATTGGCTTTTACCACACCCGAAAAGATAAATAATACGCCTACTATGATTCGTAATGCCCAGAGAAAGTATTTCATTTGAGTTAAATGGTTAATTAGTTAAATGGTCAAATTGTTAATTGGTTAATGAACTAATTTTCAAATTTCAATTCCCGGTTAGGGATTACCTTTACTACGTCAAACTTACGAGAACATTCATAAAAAGCAAAGTTCTGGTATTAAGATTAAACCATCACTTTCAAATTATAACAAATTGTCCGCAATAATAAACAGCAAAAACCGGCACCTCGACCTCACCCAACCGGTTGTAATGGGTATCATAAATGTAACCCCCGACAGTTTCTATTCTAAAAGACAGGGTGAGGATGTAAATACCCTACTCGAAATTGTTGCAATTATGTTAAAAGATGGCGCAACTATCCTTGACATAGGCGGGGCGAGTACAAAACCGGGGCAGTGCCTTATACATCCTGACGAAGAATTAGCACGTGTTATACCCGCCGTAGAGGCTATCCGCCGTCATTTTCCTGATGTATGGCTATCAGTGGATACCTATAATTCAAAAGTTGCTTATGAGGCGGTAGCTGCAGGGGCAGATATTGTAAATGATGTAAGCAGCGGCCGGTTCGACAATGAGATGCTGAAAACTGTTGCAAAGCATAAAGTGCCTTACATAGCCATGCATATGCAGGGAACGCCGGAGACTATGCAGATCAACCCCGAATACGATGATGTGGTAACATCGGTATTTGAGTACCTTGAGGATGTTTGCAAAAAATGCGAAACAGCCGGAATAGCTGATGTGATCATTGACCCCGGTTTTGGCTTTGGCAAGACAGTAGCACACAATTTCCAGCTATTGCGGACAATGAATCAATTCAAGCCCCTTGGCAAACCCATACTTGCAGGGCTCTCCCGGAAATCAATGATCTGCAAACCGTTAAAAGTAAATCCATCGCATGCGCTGAACGGCACCACGGCGCTGAATATGGTGGCGCTGCAACAAGGCGCCAATATACTCAGAGTGCATGATGTTAAAGAAGCTCATGAGGTCATTGAGTTGTTTAAACTCTTAACCTCCTGATCATATCCCTTTTAAGGATTTGATGAAATATACATAGTTCTGACCGCAGGAATGGTACTGTTTGCAACAAACACCGAGACCTTAACCTGCAATGCTGTGGTATTTGACAGCGTATCCAACCACGATCCGTTTAGTGTAAAATGATCGGTATGCAGATCGTGGTCATCACTGTATAAAATTTCACCTTTGGCAGTATCAATTATCTGCAGTCCCAATCCGTTTATTTCACTGATATAGGTCACAACAGCGTTTATCATTACTGTATCCCCTTTACGAAAAATCTGGCCCGTGGCAGGGTTTGCAAATACAACCGATACCTTTGAAAGGTTCACCGGAGTATTATCCTTTTTCTGGCAGGATGCAATAAAATTAAACAGTATAAAAACCAACAGGCCTTTGAATATTTTGTTCATCATTTAATAGTTTAGATTAGAATAGAAAGTATAAGCTGGTTTCGAGCCTCGGATTAACTGTTACATTGCCGCCTGCAAAGTGCTGTCCAACCGGGATATTGTACATTATTTTCGCACCTATTTGTTTATAGAACGATTGCACACCGATGGTACCCAGAACAATGCTCCCGCCGCTGTTTTCATTTAGCCATTTACGTTGGTAATTGTCGTAATCATGCAGCGAATATTCATACCTGACCCCACCTTGCGGCAAAACGGAAATATTCTTTTTTGCAAACCAGTAAAATGCCAGCAGACCGATATTCAGCTTGTTGCCATACTTGTAGCCCGCGGTATTCACAGTAGTAAGTGAATACGATGCATCTGCGTTAATACCTATCTTTTCACGTCTTACCGTATAGTTGGCATTTACAATAAAATCCCAAGAGCCCGTGCCTGCCTGTACATTCGGCAGGCCTTGCTCATCAAGTGTGGTAATGCCTGTGTATTTTCCCGTTGGCATTTTAATGCCGCCTCCCGCAAGGAACGATTTATGCCAGGTTTTGCAGTCTGAATCATCTTTGATCACAACCACATTGGCAAGTAAAGAAGCGTCTCCTATCCCTGTTGTTCTGAATGCATTCCCTGCATCTGAGCCCGTATTCATATGATAAGGAACAAAGCCAAATAGCTGCACCCGCTCTCCGATATAATACCTGCCCCATAACTGGTAAGTATTGTTGAATTCATAAGCCCTTTCATATTCTGTCGGGTCCATTAATGATGCCTGCCGGGCTGTGAAACTGGTGTACTGATACTGCAAGCCTATAAATTGTCTGTAAAACTGTGGCAGTATGCCGAGGTATTGATTGCTGGCGGAACACCCGCACAAATCGCATGCAACCGAATTATAGCTGGCACATGCGATTATCGCAATGATAAAATATAATGATCTCATAATTAATGTTTTTAAGTATGCATACAGGGCCATTTAAGCATTATCGCTGTATCACAAAATAAATACCAAGCCCACGGGGCTGGTTATTAAATCCGAAAAAACATTAAACAGTGGGTGGATGGAAAACCGTGTGATGGTATGGGAAAGTCCTTAGGTCATTACGGTTTAAAAAATGACTTACTGCCGGTATGACAGCTATTGAACTGATTTCAACTTTTGTTTGATTGCAAAAGAGGTTCACCTGTTCGCTCTTTTGGCTGCGTGGCGACGGGGCCTGTTCTTTTGCCTCTTTCGCCAGCTTCTTTTTCAGACAGCACTTACCCTCGCAGTGCATTTTAGGCTTATCGCGGTTCTCGCAAAGGTTCTTAGCAATATAGTCTTTATTGGCATAGTATCCGGCCACTATCACCACCTGGTGAAAGGTCTGGAATAAAATTCCAATGAAAGCTAATATGGCGACAAGCTTTTTCAAAAGGGAGAAAATTATCTTCTATTAAACCAAAGATACGGCATATTTATTATCTCAGCGTAAATTCAAAGTCATAAAAAAACCTGATTTTTGTCATATTCGTGTTAAACAGCTATCCGGGGGAAATTTTCTGCAATTAATTTCGTTAATTTTGGTAAGAAGAAAATGAAGCTATTGTATTTAATATTGCTGATCCCGGCGCTGGCGCTCACCGATTGCAGCTGCAAGAAGCCACAGGACACCCCCATCACCGGCGGCGGCAAGGGCGGGCATGCCATTATCAATGTCACACCGGTTTATTACAACGCTTACGTTGATACCTGCACCATATATGTTAAATACGGCACTCTTGATGCACCTGCCAGTGGGGTGTATGATGATTCTATTGTATGTACGGTGACAGGCGGCAAGCCAGTTGCTTCCTTTGCCGGCCTGAAGACAGGCTTATACTACTTTTACGCTCACGGTTATCATTCAGGTCTCGGACATCCTCCAAATGTTCAGGGTGGAACACAAAAGACCGTTCAATCGGAAGCTACTTTTGACATTTTACTGCCAACGACCTACATACCCTGAACGGAATATGCCCAATTCCGGTGCATACATCATTAAGTAAATGATCCTGAACTTTCCCCGGTAATTGCTAACTCTTTTTATTTTTTTTAACCAGCTTTAACAATGGTTGTTCAACAAAATAATAACTAAGGGTAGATACTATTATCAAAACAACAAAAGACACCCAAAATATTCCCTGCCCACTCCAGTGAAAGTTCCTGTCGAAGTAATACCCGGTAGCTTTGAATATGGGTAACTGATAAATGTAAATGCCGTAACTAATCTCTCCTAAGAAGACCATGAAAGGATAAGACAGCCATTTGCTTCCGTTTACAGCAATGGATAATATCAACAACATAAACAAAGGGGAGATAAGGCCGGCCTGGTAACTCAGGCTGTCGGGTTTATACAGCAGCATGAAAATGAGTAAAGCCGATAACAGTACCGGCAGTATCTTGTTTCGGGCATATACCTTACCGCTCCCTTCAAATAACATTCCACCGCAAATGCCTGTCATAAACTGGCTAAGATGCATCAATGGATTAAAGAAAATTCCTGACCCTGTTAACGGGTCTATGTTGCGGAAATAATATAAATGGATACTCTGGGAAATCAAAAATGCAATTATCGTAAGCATCACGAACAAACCTTTTTTATTGCAAAACAGCAACATTAACGGGAACACGATGTAAAAAAAAAATTCTACTGATACGCTCCAGCCAGGGCTATTCAATTTCAATACATAATCCGGGAAAAAAGACTGTATCATCAGTGCTGTAATAACAATTTGTTTTGGAAGTGCAGACGGCACAGGCGGTTTATAAATTATATATACTATAACAAAGATCAGCAACGCAATGAGATAGGCCGGTGCAATACGCACTATCCGTCGCACTAAAAATGAAAGCCAGGAAGTCTGCTGCCTTGATATGTACAGAACAAACCCTGATAAAACAAAAAAGTAACTCACGGCCATGTACCCTGTTGAGAAAAGAGCTGGTATTAAATTAAAGGGGAAATATGCACCCCCGAAGTGAAAAATAACCACCATAATAGCGGCTATTCCACGGGTACCTGTCAGCGCGTTTAACTTCATATTACTTTCTATGGTTTAAGGAATTAATTGCAGGCATGCTGAACAAAGATAGGATTCACGGGATTACATTGCAGCAGCCTTTGGCAAAATCTGCAAAACCCTGTTAATGTGGCATATAAAAAAATACTACCTTTAGTTTACAAATAATATAGTCACCACTTACAAATAAATTCCATGAAAAGCATTTACCTTGTCTTCATAACCCTGCTGATTTGTTTAACATCGGCTGCACAAAACGTGAATAGTATCCTGCTCACCCCTGCTGATCCTTTGCCGGCGAAACACCTTGTTACCCATCCGCATGCCGGAGCAGGGCCTGATAACAGGCATAATAATGCCAGGAAGACTACCAGCACACTGCATTCAGACTGGTATAACCTGTGGGATGAAATGTATGACACCACCTCAACTACACTACCCCATAGCTATCAATATTATTGGGACATATCCCCTGACAGCAACATTCATGACCTATCAGGCTTTTTTCCTCCCTATTATGTATATGTACATGGCATGGGTATGTCGTTCGACCCGTCTGACAGCGCTTATTATTATCATGCCTACAATCCTGCTTACCGGCCTTCCGCACCATATATGTTTACTAATCCATACCAGTTGGATAGCTTCTGGGTACCGGGTGAGTACCAGCGCTATGATACTACTTCGACTATTGTAGATAGCCTGATAATAGAGTTCATAGTTAGCCAGGCGGGCAGTACCCCTGATTCCGGGGCCTATGCTTTGATCGAGACCTCGGGAAGCGCTTATTACCATCCATGCACGGCAGATAATACACCCCGCTTTGTTACGCCACGGTATTTCAGGACCACGGATGAATGTATTGATCCTGTTTTAACCACTACTACCCACCAGCGTTATGCATTTCCGCTTACAGGTGCAGATGCCTTTACTTATAAGACTACAAAGTTCAACCTTACCACTCCCATTACTGTTGTTCCCGGCAAATACCTTGCATCCTATGTGTACTTCAAACCACAGGTTACCTACCCCCTTGGAATTATTAATTACTCTGCAAATTATTACTGGCTCTATGCAGGTGAGCCGAATGGATTAAGCACCTGGTTCCCGCAAAGCGCTCATAATTTTTCAATTGGGTATCCCGGCTCCCACCAGGGTGGCCTAATCGCTACCAACCAGATCAGATACAACGACCTGGGTTTTACCTTTGCAGGACACAATGTATTACTGCCCTCCTATGCATATGCTAATCCGGGAGCCGACCTTCCCCCCGGTTTTAGTGTTCCGCATATGGCTTTCCATATTAATTGGTCGCCCGATGCCCTGGCTGCAGAAACCATAGCCAACAGGATACAATCAGTGAACGCCTTTCCGGTTCCAACATCTGACATACTCAATATAACATATACATTAAATGCTACAGCCAACTTACTGATAACACTTTCAAATACTATAGGTCAGGTAGTAGCAACAAGGAACATTGATGATACAAATAATGGGACCGTATCATTTGGCACAACTAAGTTACCTGCAGGAATATACATATATACTATAGCATCCGGAGGTTTCCGCAAGGTGGGCCGGGTAGTTATCGCTCCCTAAAAATGTTTCACTTGCTGCAACCTTAGCCTGCTCCTGATCTTAATAAACATACTATAGAATCAAAATGTTAATAATTCTTTTTGTAAAAGTTAATATTTGGCATAGAATTTGACGTTAATATTGCATGGTAATCTATCTCGAATCCGGATAAACATTTGTTTTTATACTAATTGATGCATTATTTTTATATAAATAACTAATAAAAATATTCATTCAAAATTAATTTTTATTCAAAAAATGCCTTTATCTTTAATGCCTTAAAATAGAATAACATTTAAAATCTAAATTTTACCGGTTAAAAACAAATAATTAAATTATGAAAAAATCATTTTTACTCTTAGCGGCTGGTTTAATAGCCGGCTTTGCAAACGGACAACAAATGTTCAGGTCTACCTCGATGGATGCTCCTGTCAACAATTCTGTCGTTTCAACAAATTCAGCATATGCTGGCCCCCAAAGACTGACAGGTCCAAGCCCGGAAAGATTTCATTCCGGTGCAAAAACAACTGTAGGCGGTAAAAGGTGGTATGACTACAATAATATGTATATGGACCCTTATCAGGTTAGCTTCTCCAATTCAACGAGTTTCATTAGTTCAGTTATGTGGAATGACACCAATGCTTTGGTAGGCTATACCGGCACTGTACCCGGCACTTACGCTCCTTATGAGTTTAATCAAATGAGAGGTGTTGGATGCGGCCTGGATCCTATGTGGAGTTACTGGAATGAAACAGGTGGTATTACTTCAACAACAGGTTATCCGGTTGACTTTGCCGGCAACATTGCTGTTGCCCCTTATAACGCATACACGGTTGACTCAATACAGGTGGTAGGCTGGTACACCCGCGGAAATGCTCCATGGCATAACACAGCTGCAATTAATGATACCCTGGTTGTAACTTTTGTCCAGAGTAATGGTGGTGCTACCTCTGACCTTCCGCTTATGACCTTAACCGGTAGTGTTGTACCGTATTACTGTCCTACATGCGTGAGTACCATGAACTATGTTGAAATGTTCCATGATGCAGTTAACAACCGGGCTGCTCATAATGGAGGTGGCGCTGTGACTTCGGTATATAAATTCATACTGGGTCCAAACGATACCAATGCTTTGGCGCCTAAGAATTCCATTTTCCCCCGTCCGGGTCACGTCCCTGCCGATCCGGTAATTTCTTTTGGTGTTACAGCAGGCAATTTCATAGCCACTTCTGTAACATTTATCAGCGGCGATCCATCAGCGACAGTTCCTCATAGCGGTCACCCATGGGATACAATTCGTATTTCAGACGGCACATCTATAACATATTACAAGCTTAACAACTGGGAGCAGGAGGTTAATTATGCCGCAACTGGTAGCAGCACTACTGAAACGTGGCCTCCTTATGATGGTGCAAACAGAGCTAATGGCTTTTTTGATATTGAAGGCAACGGTGGCTTTGCAAGCGGATGGCCATATAACCCAACTACTTATACTGAACAATATAACATAGTTTCATTGGTAGGCCCTCCCCCAACTGCAAATGTACATCAGGCTCCTCGTGTGGCTTACCATATTGTATGCCCTACCTGTCTTATGGTTGGTGCTCCGGCGCTTGGTGTTGCTCCAACTGCTGATATTACAGATGTTAAGGCATTTCCAAACCCGGCTGATAATAAGGTGGCAATTACATGGTCTGGAGTGCAGAACACCAACGTGACTGTAACGCTTACCAATATGCTAGGCCAGGTTGTTGCTACGCAGACTACAGCTAATAATAAGGTTATGTTCAATACAACGTCTCTTCCTGATGGTGTATATAGCTATTCGTTTGAGGCAAATGGCGAACGTTCTACAGGACGTGTCAGCGTTGCACACTAATTCCAGTCAATAATTTTTGATAAAAAAGGGCGGCATTTTGCTGCCCTTTTTTATTTTTCCTGCGGTTAAGGGCTTGTCAGAAAATAACTTGTTCATATTGACTTGTTCTTTTCCATTTTTTCTGCGTTGTATCCCGATAGCTATCGGGATGAAAAAAAGAAAAATAACTG
>CAIMDZ010000026.1 GCA_903839875.1 uncultured Bacteroidota bacterium | reverse complement strand
GCATTAACGAAACATGGATTTTGCGAGCTTGATAACTACATAATGTGTTTATTAGCAAACAATTATTACTCGTGTCTTTGCGCCTCTGCGCCTTTGCGTGAACCATTTTCTTGCACTGATTTATGCCGCGCGAAGTATAGTAGGTGAAAATGAATAGCTATAGTGATGGAAAATGAGGGATGCGGAGCACTTCCCCTCTGGAGATTTATGGCACTAACTTAAAAAGAGAGAAGCTGAATAAAATGATAAGGTTAAATGACTTATTCAGACGTAATCCCCCTTTAGCGCAAGTGCAGTGTGTTGGCGAAAGTCTATCCCGATTTTCCATCGGGTGGGGCACAGGGATGTAGCCCGCATTGCAGTACTACTTTAGACTCAAGACTAACTCTATTTCCTTTTTGCGTCTTTCACTTCGCTTCGGTATGTTTTCTTGTGAGCTTTTGCTCTCTTCCTGGTTTCCTGATGTTCCTTGCCCTTGTATTCTTTCTTTTCCATTTTTTGTTCTTTGTTCAGCGATTTCCGCTCTTTCTTTATTTCTTTCGGCCCATCTTGTCCGATAGATGCCGTTATTCCAAACATACCCAGCGTCAGGAAGGCAATTAACAGGTACTTTTTCATCATTATTTGTTTTTGAAGTGAACATTAAACTATCTGTCTGATCAGGGTCTAAAAATCGTGCCAGAGTAGGTTGTTATTAAAATGAGCTGTGAATAATACCGTTAACATCAAAGACCGGAATCCTTTTTTGGGCTTATGATGCTACTTGCGATTCTTTGTCTGCCCATACCGAAAAGCTACGTTCGGGCGGCCAGTGAAACCTTCATGCCGGAATTAATAAGCTAACCGATATTATACTTTAGTTGGCAATGTCATTAACTTAAGGAAGCCCGGCGGGCTTCAATGTGAATAGCCGTCGGTGAAACCGGCGGAAAAACAATAATACGGCTCAACCCTGAAAGGGTTGAATGTGGTATGAAAAATTATAAAATCGCTTAAGTTAATGACATTGCTTTAATCGGGGTAAACTTGCCTGCCGGCAGGTTTGTGCATTACAATACGGGTTTTGCAAGCTTAAAAACGTAAGCCGGGCACTATATAAATGACAATAATTCGCGCCTTTGCGTGAGACTTTTTTTGCACTTATTAATACCGCGTGAAGTATAAATGGTATGGTTGGTTACAGCAGGTTCTCCATGCCCATTGCAAAAAACATACAACTATCAGCACTATTTTATAATTTAGTGCCAAATAAACTGGTAATGAAAAAAATTATTTGCTTTTTAATATCCGCGCTACTATTGGGTACAACTTCTTTTGGCCAGGGTAAAGAATCTAAAAAAACAAAAGTTAAAACAGAAAAGAAAAAGTCTGCTGCGCAAACGGAGGCAACTACCGAAAAACAAAAAGCAGATGCAGATAAAAAACCCGGCGAACCCCGTAAAACCGCTGCGAAAATAAAAAAAGAGGGCAGAGCCGATAAGCATTCTAAGGAAAATAATGTAAGCAAAGGTATTGCTACCCCAGACACGAAATCTAAGAAAGAAAACCCGTCTGATAAGGGCAACAGGAAAAACAGAGAGTCGGCAAAAGCTGAAAAGAAAAAATAAATCGCCTCTGTTCAAACGGGTTTGTATTGGTTAAAAATAAATAACAAATACAATTGAGTCCTTCGGGAAGGCGTTGAAAATAACAGTATAACTACTTTAAATTTATTATTTACCGGCTAAAAAGCATCCAGGTATGAGAGGTATTATCAGTTTGATAATTTTTAGTTTGATCCTAATAACGGCGCCATCATGCTCCCATCATGCCAATAAATGGGCAAAGTATACCGGTGACCGGAACTTTACTGTTATTTTGCCCGGGACTCCTGTTGTCAGAGACGTGCAGGAAATAACTCCGTTCGGTAAGCAGACAGTACATTATGTAACCTGGAAACCGGCTACCCTGGATCTCAATAAATTCAAGCTTGTCCAGATAAGCTATACCGACTGCCCTGCCCGCTTCACCTCCGATTCCGGCAAGCAGAATGTTGCCCTCGACAGCAGTATCAACATGCGGAAAAGAGACTTTACAGACAATGAAATAATATCCCAGCCGGTAGACATAAATGGCGACAGGGGCAGGGCTTTTTTTTACGACCCACCCAAGGATAACCTTATTACCATTGTAAAACAGGTGATTGCCAATCACAAAAGATACGACATTACAGTAATCGCAAAAAAAAACTACCCTATCAACGAAGAAATAGGCAACTTTTTTAACTCCTTTAAAGTTCTGCGGAATTAGGAATTGGGAATTAGTAATTCGGTCCCGAAGTTCCTGCCACGCACAAGTATTTTTGTTATAATATGGAATTCGTTGGATCTTGGGCTAATTCTTATTTTGAGGTGCCATCTTGCTTTGAAGTTTGATGTATTTGCCTACCTTGGCAGCGGTCAATTAGGCCGAAAGATTGTCGCAGTAATAACGCCACGCCGTTGTTGGTGTTCACCAACAACCTTGTGCAGGGCTGCCCACTGGTCGTAAGCGTCCCGTTCTTCCGGATGTTCCGAAGGGCATCCGGAAGTGGAGATAAAACGCCGTTTGCAACGGAGTTCACCGTTCTGACGCTGAAATTAACCGCAACTCTGCCATATTTCTCCACTGGTCGTAAGCGTCT
>CAIMDZ010000025.1 GCA_903839875.1 uncultured Bacteroidota bacterium | reverse complement strand
TCAGCATATCCCACACCACGGAAAACCCTTTCAGGGTTGGCCCCTGTTGACTTTTTCCCGTGGGTTGCACCCACGGCTATTCACGGGAAAGCCCGCTGGGCTTGGTTAAATTGCCTGCTTCGGTAATAGGCACCCAGGCAACATTTGTGTCCTAACGGTAGCCCTAAGGGAGGTGCTATTAGCAATCCTTATATTTTTGGACTAATTTAACTTAGGTATTGGTATTACTTTGTTTTAGGAGCCTCTATATCCTTCAAATGATTGCCCTGTTCATCTTTGTCATCCACCTTTATGATCTTGCTTGAAAACAGGCGGCTATCCAGATATTGGCCCCAATTATAAGTTCTTTCGTTCCCCGGAATTAAAGCCTTGTAGCCCGCTAAGTGCTGTTTAACTTCAGGATATGAAACCCAGAAAAGGGGCTGTTCAAATGTTACTCCATCCTCGTTTACTTCTGTCAGCGGGGCAATACCGGTGATCCTCACAGTCATTGCATTTTCACTCTTCACAAACCGCCATTCTTCCCGGATTCTGTATTTGGTCACCTGTTCAGAATTAAAACCTATACTACCCTGGCTGAACAGTAATGCTATCAATTCCTTCTTACTTAACGCAGTGGTAAATTTATCATCATCACCATTATAGACATTACAAACGCCCTTGAATATTCCATCTAATAATATGGATGCCAAAGTTGTCTGGCCTGGTTTTTCTGAATTATTGATGAAAGGCGCATTTGCCTTTTCAGTGGCATCCACATCCCTCAAGATAGTTTTTGACCATAGTATTTCTTCATTTGAAGTGTAATGCCATGGCACAGCCTGGAGTGGCACAGATGAATAGGTAATTGAAGCACCCGACCCTATTGCAACCGTTTGCCTTTGTGGTGTGTATTCAGTAAAGTATTGCGCAAACGTTGCATTGCTGATCAATAGTAATGAGGCAACAGAAATCGGTTTGAAATAAGTTCTTGTCATAAAATCAGCTTTTATGTGACTCTAACGTTGTTTCGCTCTGTATTCTTGCATACGTCTTCTGTGTTCATCAATTATATTTTGGGGCGCAATTGGATAATTTGGCGACATTTTGTCAATCGTTCCATTAAATTTCCGTCCTTCAAATAGCTGATCCCAGTTCATATCCTTGCTGCTCTTTCCATCAACAACCTTATGGGCCGCCAGCTCATTACGCACATCGGGATAGTAAAACCAAACCACGGGTTTGTCGGCAATTGTTCCGTCAGGCATGGTCACCTGTATCACCGGTGCAATACCCACAATGCGTACCACTACTATTTGCTGCGTGTCCAGGTACAGCCAGTCTTCTTTGATCCTGAATTTAGTTACCTTATCAGTATTAATGCCCGGCGTATTATTAGGGCCTGAAGCTAAAAGCTTAATAAAATCCTCCTTTGACAATTGGGAAGTAAAACGGTCGTCAACCGCACTGTAAGCCTTGAACTTTCCATTAAAGAAACCACTGATCAGAATCTTGGCCAGGCTATGTTCGCGTGGCACTTCCGCATTATTACCGAAAACCTCGTTGCCAGCCTGGTTCGCATCAATGGTGCGCCACACCCGCTTTTTCCATGCCAGGTTTTCTTCCATTATAAGAGCCCAGGGCAGTGCATAGCTGTCTTCGGGAGTTAGTTTATTTATATCAGCAGCCGTCTCCGGATAAGGTATGTGTGCAGGCCGGTCCGGTGGTATCCGGTAGTACTGTGCCGAAGCAATATTACCGACAATTATCGCTATCGCAAGAACGCCAAATTTTAAAAAATTAGCTTTGCTCATAAAAGTGATTTTAAATAAAGCTAATGTTTCTCGCTCAATAATCCAAACTAAGGCGCAAATCAATATTCAATTAGCTGCTCAATATCTGTATATCTATCCGGCATAGGATGGTCATTGATGAATCTCAGTTCCGCCTGCTTGTTCACGGTAATGCCGTTATTTATCAGATCATATTTCACAACTTCTCTAATATATGAACGTGGGAAATCTCCGCGATAATATCCTGCATATTGATGCCGGTGTGGCTGTCTTCATAAATGCATTCCCCGTTTTTAATAAGCAATATCTGGGGAGATTCATGGCGGACGTGGTAATCTTCTGCTATTTTATTGGAGATGGAACGGTAGCGAAGGAGGTCGAGGAAGTAGAATAATGTATTTGGCGGTTGGGGTACTTGTTCCAGCCTTCTTTTGGCAATATCGCAGGTGCCGCAGCGGTTGCTGTATTTGAAAATGACTACCGGCTGAGTATTGCTTTGTTCGTTAATTTGAGCTAATTGTGTTTCTTCTGTAAAAAAAATCCAGTTCATTATGCAAAGTTATACTTCGCGCGGCATAAATCAGTGCAAGAAAATGGTTCACGCAAAGGCGCAGAGGCGCAAAGACACGAGTAATAATTGCATGCTAATAAACACATTATGTAGTTGTCAAGCTCGCAAAATCCATGTTTCGTTAATGCACTATTCTATCCCGTTTGCAGTATAAAGCATAACGAACCGGATCACAGATTGTTAATGTTAATACTATTCGTTGTTGTCGTACAGCAGGCTGAATATCTGATCATCACCCATTACAAGCCATATTTTATCAATATCATCGCTGGAGAATTTCTGGTGGAAGCAGAAATACTGGTAATGCGTTTCACTTCCCTTTACAGTATAATTACAATGCTGATTGGACATATTGTTGTACGGGGTAATGATGCTGTTTTTTGTGTTACAAATTGAATGATTAGATTTACATCATGAAAATACATGAACTCAAAATTGAAGGGTTTAAGTCTATTGGCGAAATAAAGCTGGTAGATCCTAACCCTTTTAGTGTATTTGTAGGGCCGAATGGCGCGGGGAAATCGAATATTTTTGAGGCGCTGGAGTTAATAAGTTTGCACAGCTTAATGGATCCTGATGTAACAATTAGACTGTTTGGAACTTTTGACGAGATATTTAACCAAATCAATGAATCAAATCCGATATTTATCTATATAGATTTGGGCGACAAAAAAACTAATTTGTCAATCAGTCGTACAAATGACAAAAAGATAGAAGGTAGTAATGTTAAGGAATTTAGGAATTTTTCAAGAATATTCATAAGGGAACCCAAAGATAAAGTGAAAAGAAATTTACAAGACGATTTAAGTCTGGCATCAGATGCTGATAATCTTGAAAAAGTTCTAAAAAGAATATTGAAAGATGAAAAAAACAGGGTAGAAATAATAGAAATACTTCAGTTACTTATCCCCGGTTTTTCCAATGTCGAAATCAGAACAGAAGAACTAAGCGGCTCCGATAACTTAGTCGTTTATGAAGATGCCCTAAAAAAGCCGATGACAAAGCGATTGATTTCAGATGGCACCTACAATATTCTTGCTTTAATAACAGCCATTTACCAAAGCGAAACACCGCAATTCCTCTGCATAGAAGAACCCGAGAACGGGCTAAATCCTAAAGTTGTCAAACAATTAGTTTCTTTATTCCGGGATAAGTGCAAGGAAAAAGGACACTACATCTGGCTCAATACCCATTCACAGACATTGGTTTCTGAATTAACGCCGGATGAAATTATTCTTGTTTATAAAGTTAATGGACTTACGCAAACAAAGCAGGTAAAGGGATTTGACCTGCATGGTATGAAGATGGACGAAGCATTACTTACCAATGCATTGGGAGGAGGTATACCATGGTGAAATTAGGTTTCATTGTTGAAGGGGATACAGAGAAAATTATCCTGGAGAAGTCAGATTTCTTTTTGTACATGGATTCATTGAATGTCGCTTACGTACCAGAAGTTATTGATGCAAACGGAAATAGTAATTTACTGCCGCATAACATTGTACCGCATACTCAGACATTGGAAGATAAAGGAGCTACTGTTATTTTTATTTTGACAGACCTGGATGAGGATGAATGTATCACACATACCAAAGAGAGAATTGATCCTCTTCCTCATCAAATTGTAACAGTAAGCACAAAGGCAATTGAGGCCTGGTTTCTTTCTGACACGAAGGCGATGTGTAGCTTTCTCAAAGCCCCTGATTTTACCTATCAAAATCCGGAGGGTGTTCTGAGTTCTTTTGATGAAATCCGTGCAATACGAATGGAGAAAAACGACCGGGGGATTGGTAGTAAACCAATATTAGCCCAGCTAATGATCCGTAGTAATTTCTCAATTCAGCGTGCCGCTCAACATCCTAACTGCAACGGCGCAAAGTATTTTCTGCAAAAGATAACTGAAGTAGCCAAGGCAAAATAAATTTTACATCGCGGATGCTCATGCTTGTGTTAGGTGTGCCACACCTCTGAGGTGTGGCACACCAACTAAAACTCCGCATTCTTCGGCGTCCTTGGGAATGGTATCACATCGCGGATGTTGGTCATGCCCGTGACGAATAGTACAAGGCGCTCGAAGCCGAGGCCGAAACCTGCGTGAGGTACAGTACCGAAGCGGCGGGTATCGAGGTACCAGTACATTTCTTCAGCGGGTATGTGCATTTCTTTCATGCGCTGAGTGAGCTTATCCAGCCTTTCTTCCCTTTGTGAGCCACCGACCAGTTCGCCGATGCCGGGAACGAGTATGTCCATTGCGGCAACGGTTTTGCCGTCGTCATTCTGGCGCATATAGAAGGCTTTTATGTCCCTGGGGTAGCCGGTAACTATTACTGGTTTCTTAAAGTGTTTTTCTACCAGGTAGCGCTCATGCTCACTTTGCATATCAATGCCCCATTTCACATCGTAAGTGAATTTCTTCTTTTTGTAGGCGGGTGAATCTATGAGTATCTCAATGGCCTGTGTGTAGTTGATGCGTTCAAATTCGTTTTTTACCACAAATTCCAGTTTATCAATGAGGGCGATGTCACTACGCTCATTCATTGGTTTTTGCTTCTCTTCATCTGCCAACCTTTGCGCCAGGAATTCGAGGTCTTCGCGATTATGCTCCAGTACATAGCTGACGACATACTTAATAAAGTCTTCGGCGAGGTCCATGTTGTCATTGATATCGTTGAAGGCAACTTCGGGTTCTATCATCCAGAACTCGGCAAGGTGGCGTGCGGTATTTGAATTTTCGGCACGGAAAGTGGGGCCGAAAGTATACACCTCGCTCAGCGCCATAGCACCCAGTTCGGCTTCGAGCTGGCCGCTAACGGTGAGATTGGTGGCACGGCCGAAAAAGTCTTCTTTGAAGTTGATGCTGCCATCTTCATTCAGCGGTGGCTTACCAAGTGGCAGGGTTGTTACAGAAAACATTTCTCCGGCACCCTCGGCATCAGATGCAGTAACAATAGGTGTATGCAGGTATACAAAACCCCGATCGTTGTAGAATTTATGAACAGCATAGGCAAGCGTATGGCGTATGCGGAACACCGCGCCAAATGTATTGGTACGGAAACGCAAATGGGCTATCTCGCGCAGGTATTCAAGGCTTGGTCTGTTCTTTAGTTGCAATGGGAATTGTTCAGGATCACATTCGCCAAGAATAGTAATTGAGTCAGCCTTTATCTCATACTTCTGGCCTTTACCCAGCGAAGGTATAACAGTGCCATCCACGCTCAAAGATGCGCCGTTATTGATCTTTTTTACGATGGCTTCGTCTGTATCCAGTGTTATCACCACCTGGATGTTGCCCATGCACGAGCCATCGTTGAGGGCAATAAACTGGTTGTTGCGGAATGAGCGCACCCATCCTTTAACGTTCATCTTGTAATCGCTTTTATCGCTTTGTAAAATGTCTTTGATCTTTGTACGTTTCATAAAAACCTAAAACCCCCCACCCCTAAAGGGGAGTTGCTATCAATAAACATTTAGCTTCGGGTCCATGCTTAAACAATTTACTTGAAATGAGTAAACATGGAGCTAACGGTTGCGAAATTAAGGGTTAGGAAATTTTTGGTGGATTTTTTTTTGATTCCCGGTGAACTATTTGCTGAAAAAGAGGTATTTAATAGACAACACCAATAAAAGAACACCGAAAATCTTCTTTAATACAGCTTCATCAAGTTTTATGGCTGCTTTGCTACCAAAAAAACTGCCGGCAACAAAAGCTACAATAAGAATAGCTGCGGCCTTGTAGTCTACGAAACCAGCTTTATGATAGTTGATCACAGCGAGCAGGCCAATAGGCGGTAACAGCATGACAAGTGATGTGCCCTGGGCTACCTTTTGACTAAGGGCAAAAACGGTAACCAATACCGGAACGATAAGGATTCCGCCTCCAATGCCAACCATGCTGCTCAGGATACCTGCCACCAGACCCAATATTAGCAAGCCGGTTATTGTAGTTAAGTTAAAATTCATATGGCGTATTTTATAAAAAGTATCAAAAAAAATCAATTAGTTACACTTCTATCTATGTTATTAATATTGAATAGTTAAAAGTTTGTCAAAGCGGTAAATATTTTTACAAAACTACAAAGGAATGGGGTCAGAATTACGTCTATGTAAGAATAAGGTCTTAAAACCAGTTTGCATATGCCACACATTTAAAACTTTTTTTAAACAATAAATTCTTAATGCAATCGTTAAAGCCTGGTAATTAAACAAAAAGATAACAAGCCGCTGTGGTACCCGTACTATTAAACAAGTATATTTGAAAATATTTTTAGTCACTAAATTGTTTTTTAGGGCGCTACTTATATCTTTGCAAACTCAGAAAAAAAATTTTTATTAATTTATATTCAGAAAACACAAAAACAAAACAAAATTATGGCAGATGTAAAAACGGCCGCAGCTTCCCAGGGAAACCGCGCCGGGAAACCAAAAAACTCGAGCAACTTTTTGACAAATCTTATTGTTGTGGTTGCTTGTATAGTTGTAGGTATTGTAGTGTATAATTTCGTGCTTGGCGATGCCTCCCATTTTGTGGACGGAGCCAAAAGAGAGAAGTCGAAAGATTTTATGGGACAGATGTATATGGGTGGTTTTGTGGTACCTATACTTATGGCTACATTGCTTACGCTGCTGTGTTTCATCGTTGAGCGTGCGCTCACTATCCTGAAGGCAAAAGGTAAAATGGATGCAGGTGAATTTGTTCGTAAAGTGCAATACAACCTGGCCAATAAGAATGTTGATGCTGCAATAGCAGAATGCGACAAGCAGAGCGGTTCAGTAGGAAACGTTATGCGTTCCGGCCTGGTTAAGTATCGTGAAATGACCAACAATCATGACCTTGATACCGACCAGAAAGTACTGAGCATACAAAAAGAAATAGAAGAAGCTACTGCACTGGAATTGCCTATGCTGGAAAAGAACCTGGTGTTTCTTTCCACCATTGCATCGTGCGCCACCCTTCTGGGCCTTTTTGGAACGGTAATGGGTATGATCCGTTCATTCGCGGCTATGTCAAGTACCGGTGGCGCCGGTGATGCTACTGCCCTTGCAGGCGGTATATCGGAAGCGCTTATTAATACCGCACTTGGTATCAGTACCTCTTTCGTTGCAATTATTGCATATAACTTTTTTACCACTATTATTGATGGTATTACTTATGGCATTGATGAAAGTGGATTTACACTTACACAGAGTTTTGCGGCTACCTATAAATAATAGGTGAAAAAAATATACGACAAAGTCCTGTGGATTTTTGTTTTTCCCGGGTCTTATTACTTTAACTGTATAAGAAATATAAAATGCCTCACGCAAAACTCCCACGTAAAAGTACCCACATTGACATGACAGCGATGTGTGACGTGGCATTTCTGCTACTTACGTTCTTCATGCTGGCTACCAAGTTCAAACCTGATGAACCGGTAGTGGTGGAAACGCCAAAGTCTATTTCTGATATTGTTTTGCCAGACCGCAATATCATGTTAATAACACTGGATCCGCAGGGGAGGATATTCTTTGCGATAGATGATACGATCATTGACGGACATCCTGCACGTAAATCGCTGATAGATTCAGTAAATGTGCATAAGCGGCTGCAAATCACCGATGTTGAAGAGAAAGCTTTTGAGATTGGGCCATCAATAGGGATTCCATTTAACCAGTTGAAATCATTCCTTAGCGCGTCGCAGGCTGACCAGAAAATTATGGTGGAAAACGCACCGGGTATACCTGTAGATACTGCTGTAGACAATCCGAATAACGAGCTGGCAGAATGGATAAGGAGCGCCAGGAATGTGAATCCTAAGTTGCGTATCTGTATAAAAGCCGATAAGGGAACCTCTTATCCTAATGTGCATAAGATCATCAGAACACTTGAAGGATTGAAAATATACAGATTTAACCTGATCACGAGCCTGGAAGGGCTGCCGCAGGCTTATTTTGATGCGCACCCGGAAGAGAAGAGTGGAAAAAAATAAAATTTAATAAAGAAGTATAAAACTGATTTGTTATGGCAGAAATGGATACCTCGAGTAGCGGGGGGCATAAAAAGGGCCCCGGCGTCAAAAAAGGTAAAAAATTAAGTACACGTATAGATCTTACACCAATGGTGGATCTTGGTTTCCTGTTGATCACATTTTTTATGTATACAACAACGATGGCCAAGCCTAAGACCATGGAAATAAACATGCCTTATAAGGATCCGAATATGAAAATTGAGGAACTGAATAAGGTAAAAGAAAGTGCGGCAATTACCGTTCTTTTGAGTAAGAAAGACAGGGTATATTATTATGAAGGAATAGGCAGCGACCCCAACAAAGCCCCGGATATTAAAGTTACCTATTTCACTGATAAAAAAGGGATAAGGGATGTATTGATTGCCAAGAAGAAGATGGTGAATGATATGAAACGCGCGGGAACACTTGGCCCCAAAGATGAGACCACTGTGCTCATCAAACCTGATTCTACCAGCAATTATAAAGACCTTGTAAACATGCTGGATGAGATGAACATCAACGACATCAGAGTATATGCGATTGTAGATATTACTGAACTGGAACAGGACTGGATCAAGCAAACTGAAGCTGCCAACCCTGGAAATTAGTATTGTTATGGAAAATTTATTTTCCAGCATCTATATTATTAGTAAAAGCCGGAAGTTTTAAATGAACTGAGGCTAAAAAGGAAAAAAATGGATATCAGTAAAATATTAAATGCCGACTACATAGACCTTGTCTTTGAAGGCCGTAATAAAAAGTACGGAGGCTATGAGTTGCGTAAAAACTACCCCAAAAGGGTGGGGATGGCATTGCTCGTATTGTTAGGAATAGCTGTCGTTCTTGCTATTTATGCTATCATTAACATGAACATTAAATTATCAGATAAGCCTAAAATCATAAAAAGGGAGGTTGTACTTGCCGAGCCACCGCCAATTGACGCGCGCAGACCACCACCACCACCACCACCGCCACCACCACCACCGGTAAAACCAACGGTGAAGTTTACACCCCCGGTAATTAAGAAAGACCAGGAAGTTAAGGAGGAAGAAGTTCCTCCGCCACAGAAAGAGATCATAAACGTGGGTAAGACAACACATGATGGTGATCCGAATGCAATTAATCCGGGAATTGAGGAAAAGTCATCGGGCACCGGTGTGGTTGCCGCGCCGGCACCCCCTGCGATATTCACTTATGTGGAGCAGATGCCAACGGCAGGATATGATTACCAGGATTACCTGAATAAGCATATAGTATACCCTGACGCGGCACGCGAAGGAGGCATAGAAGGCAGGGTAATCGTAAAGTTTGTGGTGAATGAGGATGGCTCGATTTCGGATGTGACAATAGCACGTAGCCAGGACCCAACACTGGATAATGAAGCAAAACGCGTGGTAGCCACCTTCCCGAAATGGAAAGCCGGCAAGCAAAACGGGAAACCGGTTAAGGTTTACTTTACATTGCCTATTGTATTTAAGTTGCAATAACAACGTTTTTAATATTTTTTTGAAAGAGGCCGGCTGATGATGCCGGCCTTTTCTTTATTGTAATTTTGTACCTTCGTAATCTAAGGAGCCCCGACCTTCCCAACGGAAATCGGGACAAGTGGCGGGAGTTGTTATATAAGACAGGTGTTAATTTCAACCAATATTTTTAGCATCCTTTAAAGAGGCTGTGGGTAATAAATATCAAAAGCAAGATTGGCCTGGTTTGCCGGGTATTTTGGTATATCATGTAGCATTTAAATAATGAGCAAACCGGTAGTAATCAGGTCTGAAAATATTTCTAAGTTGTACAGGCTGGGCCAGGTAGGCACCGGAACTCTTAGCCACGATCTGAAAAGATGGTGGGCGCTTACAAGAGGCAGGGAGGACCCATACATGAAGATTGGTATAGAGAATGACCGGACAAAAAAGGGTGACAGCGATTATGCGTGGGCGCTGAAAGATATAAGTTTTGAAGTAGAGCAGGGCGATACATTAGGCATTATCGGTAAGAACGGAGCCGGTAAATCAACGTTATTAAAAATACTTTCAAGGGTTACTGCGCCTACCAAAGGTGATATAAAGATAAAAGGAAGAATCGCGTCATTACTGGAAGTGGGAACGGGCTTTCATCCGGAGCTGACAGGCAAGGAAAATGTGTACATGAATGGGGCCATACTGGGAATGACTACAAAAGAGATCAGCAGAAAGTTTGATGAAATTGTAGATTTTGCCGGTGTGGAAATGTATATTGACACCCCTGTAAAACGATATTCTTCCGGAATGTATGTGCGGCTGGCATTTGCTGTGGCCGCCCACCTGGAGCCGGAGATACTCATCGTTGATGAGGTGCTGGCGGTAGGTGATGCCGATTTTCAGAAAAAATGCCTGGGAAAAATGGGGGATGTAGCCAACGATGGCCGCACCATTATTTTTGTGAGCCATAATATGCAGGCAGTGCAAAGCCTCTGCAAGAGCGCAATTTACCTGAAGCAGGGTACCATGGCCGACATGGGACGGACAGATAAAGTGATCAACAACTATCTGACCAGGGAAGTGAAAAATTGCCTTTCAAAGATTTATACTGAGCAGGATGCGCCCGGTAATGATGCAGTGAAATTGCTGAGTGCAGAGATTCTGCCGCAACTGAATAATGAAACAGATGCCATAATGGTTTCAACCGCTATTGATGTCAGTTTCAAATTTTACCTGGAAAAGGAGATGGAAGTAAACCTGAGCCTGTTACTATACACTGCATCGGGGAATTGTATTTTTAATGTTGCCACAGCATCAAAACCGCTTAAGCAAGGCATTCATTACAGCACCCTGAAAATACCGGGCAAGCTTTTGAATGATGATATGTATACCATCAACTTGCTTTTTGTAAAGGATACAAGCCAGATATTGTACCTGGCGGAAGACCTGCTCACATTTGAAGTAACGGACGAAGCCAGGGAGGGGAACTGGTATGGAAAGTGGTTGGGTGCAGTGCGGCCCGATCTTGAATTTTCTTTAACCTGATGCTATGTTCAAGTTCAATTTTTTGAGGCCGAAAAAAGAGGAGACCGCTGTTACTGAACAAATGGCTCCTGAATCGGTGCAGGTAAAACCAGCATATTACGGCGACCGATACCTATGTCCAGTATGTGAAACCAACCTTGCCTTTTTTCTGCCTGTTGATAATGATTACCTGGCCCTGCTGGATAAGTATGAATACAACTATTCGTTGTTTCATGATGAGACATTCAACATGCTGCAATATAGCTGCCCTGCATGCAGGGCCAGTGACAGGGACAGATTGTATGCCATGTATTTTTTGGAAAGGACCAAGGGGACAGATCCAATCAGGAAACTGAATTTTAAAGATTTTGCGCCATCTGAAGTGAGTTTTTTTTATAAGAAATTTCCGTTCCTCAATTACAGGTCGGCCGACCTGTTTATAGAAGGGGTGGATGACAAAGTGGACATAAGGGACATGGCGATTTATAAAAATGACACCATTGATATTTTCCTGTGCTCGCATGTTCTGGAACATATAGATGATGACAGGAGGGCAATGAGTGAATTATTCAGGATAATGAAACCGGGAGGATGGGGGATTGCAATGGTGCCAATACTTGCTTACCAGGAGCATATAATTGAAGATCTTCCCATAACTTCGGAGGCGGAAAGATGGCGATTTTACGGGCAGGGAGATCATGTGAGGTACTATAACCGAAGTGGATTTGTGCAAAGGCTTGAAGGGGCAGGCTTTAAAGTGAACCTCTTAGGCGTTGATTATTTCGGTGCCGAAAAATTTGAAAAACACGGAATTCATCCAAGGTCAATTTTATATATTGTTGAAAAATTATGATAAACGTTACAAAACCATTCATGCCGGATATTGAGGAATACATCGAATTTATTAGAGGTATTTGGGAAAGAAACTGGCTGACCAATAACGGTCCTCTGGTAAACAGCCTGGAACTGAAGCTGAAAGAATACCTGGATGCAAAGCATATGCTCTACATGGGCAATGGCACTATAGCATTGCAGATAGCCATCAAAGCACTTGACCTGAAGGGTGAAATAATTACTACACCTTTTTCGTTTGTTGCCACTACATCATCTATAGTATGGGAAGGTTGCGAGCCGGTTTTTGTGGATATAGACAAGGATACGTTTAATATTGACCCGAAGTTGATAGAGCAGGCGATAACAGGCAAAACAACAGCTATACTCGCAACACATGTATTTGGTAATCCCTGCGATATAGAAGCAATACAGAAGATAGCTGAGAAGCATAACCTGAAAGTGATTTATGATGCGGCGCATTGCTTTGGTACTAAATATAAGGGCAGGCATGTTTTTAATTATGGCGATATAAGTACTGCGAGCTTTCATGCCACCAAGCTGTACCACACTATAGAAGGCGGCGCAGTAGTGACCAACGATGCTGAGTTGCTGAAGAAGATGGTATATATGCGGAACTTCGGATTTGAATCTTTTGAGTCGTTTGCCTCAGTAGGTATTAACGGGAAGAACTCCGAATTCCATGCTGCCATGGGCCTTGTTAATCTGAAGAGTATTGACGACATCCTTGCTTCACGAAAAGAGCAGGCGAAAATATATGACAGGGAACTGAAAGAACTGAGGGTAAGGAAGCAAAAACTAACACCGGACACAGAACACAATAATTCCTATTATCCTGTTGTTTTTGAAACGGAGGAAATGGCGCTAAGCAGTATTGCATCGCTGAATGATAACTGGATCTATCCGAGAAGGTATTTCTATCCGAGCCTGTCTGGCGTGAGTTATGTGAAAAAATACAGCACACCTGTTTCTGATGACATAGCAAGCCGCATATTGTGCCTGCCTATGTATCATTCATTGAAGGATGAGGAGATTGCTTTTATCAGCAGAATATTGCTGAGGGTCCAAAACAACTAGCAAACAACCATGGCGCAATACGAAAACTGGCAGGAATACTGGGATAATTTTCTTCTGAACCGATATGGCAAGGAGGAAGTGAAGAGTGAAGACGACCTGTATTTCCAGGTAGCGAGGACAGTGAACAGGAAGCCAGTTGCCAAAGAAGTATTTGATGCTATAATTGATGGTATCATACAAGACCTGGCTCTTTCGCAAGAAGATGTATTGGTAGACTTTTGCTGTGGTAATGGATTGTTTACTTACGAACTTAAAGACCAAGTAAAACAAATAATTGGGATAGATTTTTCACAAAGCATAATAGACACCGCGAATAAATTCAGGCCAGCTGCAAATATTACTTATTGCCTTGGGGGTGTAGTGGAATATATGAGATCGTTTGCTGCCACATGGCCGGGTATAAGACCCAACAAGTACCTGATGAATGATTCGCTGGCTTATTTTTCAGCTGCCGATCTTGAAAATGTGCTCTCGGCGATAATAGGTATATCCGGTGATTTCAGGTTTCTGGTAAGGGGTGTACCCAATGATGAGCTTAAGTGGAACTACTATAACACACCCGATCGGAAAGAGTTTTATGCAAACCTGATTGCTAAAGGCGACCTGACAAATGATGGCCTGGGGACCTGGTGGCAGCCTGATGATATCAGGGAGGTTTGTATGAAGTTAAATTTGCAATGCATAATCCGCAACCAGGAATTGCCGGTATCGGATTATAGAATGGATATAATTATCAGTAAGTAAAAATCATGGTATATTTTAGCTGTGCAAATAATTGGTTATGAAGCTGGGCATTATGCAGCCATATATTTTTCCCTACATCGGGTATTTCCAGCTGATAAAAGCTGTGGACAGGTTTGTAGTGTATGATGATGTAACGTTCATAAAACAAGGGTGGATAAACAGGAACAAAATATTGCTGAACGGTGCGGCGCATCTGTTCACGTTGCCATTGAAAAATGCCAGTTCGTTTACGACCATCGCAGATACCTTGATCAACACGGACCTTTACAAAGTCTGGCGGTATAGATTTGAGAAGACCTTGACACTGGCATATAGTAAGGCGCCTTATTACAAAGAATCGGTGGAACTGATAATGTCGGTTTTTAACAGCAATTACGAAACAATTAGTGAACTTGCTGTAGGTAGTATACTGGAGACATGCAAATTTTTGGGAGTCAAAACTGAATTTGTTTTAACAGCCACAGCCTATCATAACAATGATCTGAAAGCGAAGGAGCGGGTAATTGATATTTGCAAACGGGAAAAAGCGGATACCTACATTAATGCAGCAGGTGGGAAAGATATGTATTCGAAAGAAGATTTTAACAATGCCGGGCTTGAGCTGAAGTTCCTGAAGCCGCATAGTATAGTATATCGTCAGTTAAAGCCTACTTTTGTGCCTTGGCTGTCTATGATTGATGTGCTGATGTTCAATTCAGCCGAAGAAATCAGAACTCTTTTTAACGAATACGACCTGGAATAAATTATGAAAGGGATAGGCGGATATTTTGAGCTGGAGTTGCACAACAGGGAACATCATTACCACGATACTCCTTACAAAATGAAAAACGGCAGAGCCGCACTTCATTCCATACTAGCATTTATTAAGCCTTTGCTTGTCTATGTTCCGTACTATACCTGCGATTCTATGCTTGAGCCATTTGCAGTGGCGAATGTTGCTTATCGTTTTTATGAAATTAGTGAAAAATTTGAACCTGAAGAGTTACCCGAACTTAAAGCTGGTGAATACTTTTTGCATGTGAACTATTTTGGGGTTAAGGAAGCAATTACTGCCAATTTATCAGCGAAATATGAGGACAAACTAATCATTGATGCCACGCAAGCATTTTTTATGAATGGTAATGGGGTATCCTGGTTATTCAATTCGTGCAGGGATGGGGCTTATTTGTATGTGCCAACTGGTATTGAGATGTCTGTTACTGCGACCAAAAATGAAAAGTACCTCACTGAGCACTTGCTGAAGAGATTTAATGGTTTTACCCAGGAAGGCTATTCTTTTTTTCAGAAGAATGAAGAGATGATGGATTGTGATATTGTTGGAATGTCAACGTTTAGTAAGCAATTGCTGTCAGGGGTAGATTACGATAATGTGGCGGAAAGAAGGCGCTTGAATTATTGCATTTTGAGAGATGCGTTTAAAGGCATTAACATCTTTGAAGAATCTTGCTCCGATCAGGATGTTCCCATGTGCTATCCATTGCTGCTGGATAAGAAAGTAGACAGACGGAAGTTAGCGGAACAAAATATTTTTGTACCTGTTTTCTGGAATGAGGTACTGGGGCGTTTGCCGGACGGATTTGATACTGAAAAACGGATAACCGAATATCTGTTACCCTTACCTGTAGATCACCGGTATACCCCGGACGATATGTATCACGTGATAAAAACATTGGCTAATATACTGTAAGAGATGAAGAAAGTAAGTGTTTTTATGATAGCGTACAACCACGAAAAGTATATTGCTACGGCTATTGAAAGCATTGTTTCCCAAAAAGTGAATTTTGATTTTGAATTGGTAATAGGCGAGGATTGCAGCAAGGATCACACGCGCAACATTTGTGAACAGTTTGCTGCACGCTACCCCGGGGTTATTAACCTGCTTCCATCCGACAAGAACTATGGCCCCATGGGTAATACTATCCGCACCCTGTATGCCTGCAAGGGCAGTTATATAGCATTGTGCGAAGGCGATGATTACTGGATAGATAATGACAAACTGCAGAAACAGGTGGATTTCCTGGATGCAAATCCAGACTACACCATTTGCTTTTCTGATGTGAAGGTTGTGGATGAAATGGGCTGGAACCTTCCGGATGAAAAATATTTTCCGAAAATTGAAAAGGATACTATCACCATGGAAGATATCATACTTTCTGATGTGAGCCTGATTCCCACTGCTACCATGTTCTTCAGGAATATTCTGCCCAACCCTTTCCCTGATTTTTATTATCACACATTTTCCGGCGATCTGTTCCTGCATCTATTTCTCGCCGACAAAGGCAAGGCTAAATATTTCAGTTACAAAACGGCCGTATACAGGAATCACGAGGGAGGCCTTACCAAGAGCCCCGCGCAGATTGAAAAGACCTACAATAATATCTTTCATTTTTACATTACCGTAAATAAGTACTTCAACTTCAAGTACGATAAACTCATCAGGCAACGGCTGTTTGAGATGACCAAGACGCGGCTCATATACGGCGCCAGGGAGAAGCATGGGATGAAGAAAGTAAAACACTATTTCAAAACTATGCCCAATTATTTCAGGTATTCAAAAGGGCTGAACCTGAAGGAGTTGGTGTATTACCATATGGTTTTGTTTTTTCCGTCTTTGTTGAAGAAAATGAAAAAGCCGGACGTGGCCTAAAATTCAATATACTTTTTCTCCTTCATCTTAAATGTTTTGCCTTGTATGTCTTTTACAGGTGCAAAGTTATTTTTCTTAAGTTCAGAGTAAGGAGCGGAGCCCGGAAGCCCGAAATAGTAAGACGCAACTTCTCCTTTCGACACGACACGATAGCCGCCCTTATCAAGAATATCAATGCTCTTCAACAGTACTTCCCGGCCAAGCATGATGTTTTCAAATTGTACGTCAACAAATGGCACAGCCGAACTGTTGAGCGCCTGTTGCGCAATAATAACGCCTGTGTCCAGCGTGGCATCAATGAAATGGCATGTAACGCCTATTTTCTCTCTCATGCCGTAATACATGCACCAGAATGTTGATTCTATGCCGCGTATCTGGGGTGCAATGCCATGATGCAAATTGATAGTTGCTTTGGTCGCAATACTGAAAATGTTTTGTTTCAGAATACCCGCGCCTGCCTGTATTATTATGTCTGGTTTCACTTCTGCCAGAAATAGCTCGCTCGGCACATCGTTAACCGCGTTGGCATAACCTGTCTTGAATTTTTCATGGTCAACCTGCTGTATTTCTTTTTTCAGTCTTTTATCTAAAGCAATCAGATCCCTGCCAAAGTCAAACCGCCCGTCGTTGAACCGCCATTCACCATAAAATTTCCTAAGGCTGTCTTTCAATCCCGGTTTGGGTTGCATTGGTGTTCTTACTTTCAGAAAGCTGTAGTTGTGTTCCGGCCTCTGCGTAATAACATGGTGCATATTCAGCATACTCGTTGCAGAAGGCTGATCAACGGTATAAAAGCAAATATTCATTGGTGCAGGATTTTGTACACAATTTTATGGGTGTTGCCCATGTTGGGATACAAACCAAATCTTTCGTAAATAGAATCTCTTTTCCCTTCATCGTCATACCGGTAGTCAACAACAAATTGTTTATTCCATCCCTCTTGTAAAAGCGAATCATTCAGTTGTTCGGTATAAGAACCATCTGGAAAACCAATGGTGGTAACAGGTTTCTGAATAATGCCTTCGAGGTAGGTCCTTGACATTATCACCTCATCTACGGCATCCTGGTTGGATAGTGAGCCTAAATTATTGTGATAAAATCCGTGAGAGCCAATAGTAACATTAGGGCTTAACGAAGCTTTTTTTATCTCTTCATCCGTCATCAGTTGCCAGAGGTCGTATAGCTCCGTATTGCGGCGGAAGTCATATATGGAAAGTAGTTGACTTACTAAATCCTCTTTTTCCGTAAATCCTTTTTTGTTGCTGCGCCTGATGTAGGCTGGTAAGGTTATCTGATGTTCTTCATTAACAAATTCATGGCTATGAAGCATGAAATCCATTCCGCCTAATGTTACCTTGCTTTTTTCTTTTGCATAGTGTGCAATAATATCAACGGCATCAGCCCATAGGATTTTCTGCTCAACAGTGTTGAGGCCGGTAATAAAATAAAAGGCGTGGATATTGAATTTGTCGAGCAGGGGCAGGGCGTAATGATAATTATTTGCATAGCCGTCGTCGAAAGTGAGTACGAGGTTGGGTTTCTTTTTTGAATAATTGTTATTCACCAGGTCATTAAAGTTCAGGATATGGAAATGCTCCCTGAATGAAATGAGTTGTTTTTCAAAATTGCTTTTGCTGAAGAAACGCTGGTTGAATTTGGTATTTTCATGTTTGTCAATGCCATGATACATGGCCACAATTAATTTCTTATTTGTGCTTTTTGAGTAGATACCTTTCTCGATCAGGTTATTTTTAACTAGTTTTCTTGCCGTACCGATCTTTGACAGTATGCTCATTTATTGGAATATGCAATTGATAATGGATAAAGGTACAAAAAATGAACCTTCAGTGGTTATGTGCAATTTTGTATTTTTACAGCCATGAGAGTATGGGCGTTCCCCTCATTTTATCCATATAATTTCCCGGGACTTACGAATGCCGGTATTTTCGCGCACCGGCAGTATAAAGGACTGATTCAAAACGGGGCGGAATTGAAGGTTATCGTACCTGTGCCGTGGAGTCCGCCATATCCTTTCTCCATGCTGCATAAAGAGTGGAAGAATTTTGCGCAAATGGGTTACCCCCTTCAGCGGGAGTATGACGGAGTAACCGTGTATCACCCCAGGATAGCGAACAGGAAGCCCAGCCGCTTTGTGAAGAAGACCTATGCCGAACGTTTTGTGGATTGTGTTGTAAAGTTTTTTAAAGACAAACGGATCACACTGGATCCAAAGAACGATATTTTTTATTCGCAGTGGTTGCCTGGCTCTGCGTTAGTGCAACAGGCGGCACATAAGCTAGGGGTAAAATCGGCAATACTTTCCATCGGCGATGACGTGGCCGTTTGGCCGCACAGCAGTGAAGGCAACCTGCAGCAATTCAAACAGGTTTTTGAAGAAGCCGATCTGCGTTTTGCATGCGCCCGCTATCTAGGCCGGCAATCTAACAAACTCGTCGGTAAAGACCTGCCCTTTACAATGGTAGGGTGGGGTGTGGATTATGACCTTTTCAAACCGGCAACGGCTGCGGAGAAAAAGACCTTGCGTGCACAATACAAAATCCCTGATAATAAAGTTGTGTTCCTAAACGTTGGCACCGCCAGCATAAGAAAAGGCTGGCTTGATCTTTTTGATGCACTCACCGAAGTAAAGAAGACTAATAGCAATTTTCTCCTTGTAGCTGTTTTTGCAGGCGCACAGGATGTAGACTATAAGTACGAAGCAGAACAACGTGGACTTACGGAAAACCTGCTGATGCTGCATGATCAGCCGCCGGCCACCGTCTGCAAACTGTACAATCTTGCTGATATTTTCTGCCTGCCATCGCATGCCGAGGGTATGGCTAATGTGGTAATAGAAGGCATGTCTAGTGGACTGGCTGTGGTTACTACCACAGTTGGCGGTCATCCTGAAATAATAGAATCAGGTGTGAACGGCATATTGGTGCCTACGCAGCAACCTGCCTTGTTAGCAGAGAAACTGCTGGAATTGATAAATGATGAGGAATTAAGAGTTACTCTTGGTGTGGCCGCACGGGAATATACTGTTACCAAATGGGGTAACTTCGCTGATAATGCTAAGGTGCTGTATAATAAGTTTGAGGAGGCTTTGAAGGCATAAGATGTGCCACACCTCTGAGGTGTGGCACATCTACCTGCAAAAGGTGTAGCACATCTGGCTAAAAAATCCCTATTTTTACCACTCTTATTATCTATTGACCCTGCAACATTTAATCTAATACTTCATGACAAAAATACTGATTACCGGCGGCGCCGGTTTTGTGGGCAGTTCTTTAGCGGATAGCCTTCTGAAAGACAAGGATAATTTCGTTGTACTGGTAGATAACCTGCTTACCGGGTATGAATATCATATTCCAAAGTCAGAGAATTGCAAATTCATCAAGTGCGATGTGAATAACTATCGCGATATTTCTTCGGTTATGGAGCGGTATGGATTTGACTATGTGTTCCACTATGCCGCCGTAGTTGGTGTGTTAAGAACTATCAACAACCCAAAGATGGTGCTGGATGATGTGTGGGGCATGGAGAATGTATTTATGCTGTCGAAGAATACCGGTGTGAAAAGGATTTTCTTCTCCTCGTCATCGGAAGTGTATGGAGAGCCAGTGCATCTGCCACAGCATGAACACGAAACACCGCTAAATTCTAAACTGCCTTACGCAGTTATCAAAAATCTGGGTGAGTGTTTTTGCCGCTCCTATAAGCAGGAATACGGACTGGATTATACTATCCTCCGTTTCTTCAACACCTACGGCCCCAAGCAAAGCGCAGATTTTGTAATGTCTAAATTCCTGAATTTTGCACTCAGGAATGAACCAATACCAATATATGGTGATGGCTCTCAAACACGCACCTTCTGCTACATACAGGATAACATAGAATTCACCATTGACATTTTTAAAAACAACCATTTCCTCAACGACGTGGTAAACGTAGGCAACGACCAGTTGACAACAGTAAAAGAACTGGCTGAAATAATCATAGATATCACCAACTCAAAATCCGCTATCAGCCATCTGCCGCCCCTGAAAGAAGGCGACATGACCCGTCGCCAACCCGACATCTCTAAGATGCGCTCAGTGTTAAAAAGAGATCTGACTGATATTCGCGTTGGGATCGGGAATATTTTGAAGGCTTGGGGGAAGTGATTTCGTACAAGATTTGTCAACTTTTAAAAAGTTGTCAAATCTAACCAACGCGCGTTACTTTCCCCTCCTCCAATCTATACTCCCACCCACTCTCCGGGCATTTAGCAATACTATCCTTAAACACAAGCCTATGCCCATGCTCACTCATCCAGCCTGTCTGCTTAGCAGGGTTGCCAACTACCAATGCATAAGCTGGAACATCTTTGGTTACTACCGCACCTGCGCCAATGAATGCATATGCGCCGATTTTGTGCCCGCAAACTATCGTTGCATTAGCCCCAATGGTCGCGCCCTTCCCAACATGAGTCCGGCTATATTGTCCCCTTCGGTTCACCGCACTGCGGGGATTGGTAACATTAGTAAATACACACGAAGGTCCGAGGAATACATCGTCGTCACATGTTACACCGGTGTACACAGATACGTTGTTCTGTATCTTCACATTCTTACCCAGCACCACCTCCGGGAAGATAACGCAGTTTTGCCCGATATTGCAGCCCTCTCCTATCTTACAACCCGGCATAATATGGCAGAAGTGCCAGATCTTCACATTTGCGCTGATCTCACAACCTTCATCAACAACCGCCGTCGGGTGAACAAAATAATCCATTTGGTTAAAAAGTTAAAAGGTAAAAAAGTAAAAATTGCCGGCTGTAAATACTATGATGCTGATCAACTAATTCAGCATGTCATGGTTCGGCGCGGCTCACCATGGCAGTATTTCTATTGTGCTTTAGTGAACAGATTTTAGTAACGGATGGTAGTCGCCATGTTGTCCAATTACCTTCGCCACCCGAATATCATGCACAATATTAATACTCGGCAGCGCCTGGTTAAGCCCGAAACCATTGCCCTTCAGTATCTCCTCATAGCTGCGTGTATGCAGGTTGCCAAAGCCCTCACTGAATTCTATTTCTTCGCCATCAACGGTAATATGCCTGTAAGTTCTTTTGCCAAGCTTTTTTTCAGCATCAGGTATGTAATCATAATTCACACTAAGGAACCATTTCACGCGCGCTTTTTCAAGGTGCAGAAAGCCCGCCGCCAGGTCAGGTTGCAAAGCATGTACAATATTTTCTTTCACCCCACCAAAAATCCAAACCAGCATATCAAAGAAATGTATCCCAATGTTGGTAGCAATCCCTCCCGACTTATTCTGGTCGCCCTTCCAGCTATTGAAATACCAGTTGCCGCGCGATGTGAGATAGGTAAGGTCCACATCATATATTTTGTCTTTATCGCCTGCTGCAATTTTTTCTTTGAGCGCAATGATACTTGGGTGAAGGCGTAGCTGAAGAATGTTGTACACCTTGCTACCTGTTTCGGCCTCTATCACTTTCAGCGCTTCCAGGTTCCAGGGATTCAGCACCAGTGGTTTTTCGCAAATAGCATCAGCACGGTTGCGCAGTGCAAATCGGATGTGAGAGTCGTGCAGGTAGTTGGGAGTGCAGATGCTCACGTAATCAATCTTGGTGCCCTTCCTTCTCAGTTTATCCACATGCCGGTCGAAGCGCTCGAACTCAGTAAAAAAATGCGCATGCGGAAAATAACTGTCTAATATGCCCACGCTGTCGAACGGGTCCAGGGCAGCAAGCAGGTCATTATGAGTGTCCCTGATCGCCATTAAATGCCGTGGCGCAATATAACCGGCAACGCCTATCATCGCAAAGTTCTTCATAGTCTATGTAAAAGTACAATAGAAATTGAATTGGTAGAATTTCAGTTATTAAACCGCTGCTTCCTAAATTTTGAGCATTTTTCAACGTAAAAAACGGGTGAAATCATGTGGTCGCCGTATGGTGTTGCCTGCGTATCAATTATTTTGCCGGTATATTTATATATCCCGGATGAGTGGAACCAACTATTGACATCTGTGATATAATATGGGTAGTTGCCAGCCAGAATCAAATCAAACTGTTTTAATGTATCTCCAAAGAATATTTTTAAATCTGAGGGAACGATGACAGTTCCGCTATTATCCATTACAATATCCAGGCTACCTGTACTTTCTTCATGCCATCCGTAAATTGTAAAAGAAGGCTCTGTTTTTCGAGTGTAATATTTTCCATCATGCCGTCCATTTTTGGTATTGCAATTAATGAACACCGTGGTTGTAAGTAGAATGAAAACTATTGATAATTGGCACTTCCGGAATTTCATAACATCAGTTTTGGGATTATTAAGACGTTTTTCTTACGACTTTCCATAATGCCTTCACATACATCTCCCGTTCCTTCTGCACATTGGCTTTCCAGGTATAGCAATCATCCACAAATTTCCGCGCGTTATTCCGCACTGTTGTGCGGTTGGTCTCAAACCAATCCAGTGCCTTCCGCACTTCGCCCTCAAACTCTTTCTGATTATCCTTGCCCCACAATTTCACCACACAACCAATACCATTCTGCTTCAGCAGTTCCGATATCTTACCCGTGCCTTCCTCCAGCACCACCGGAATACCTGCACTTAGATATTCGCCAAATTTCACCGGCTGCGAAAAATTATTCTGCACACTTGGCGCACGCAGCAGCAAGCCCAGGTCCATACCGGTCAGGTAGTCGCCCACTTCATTTTGCGGCACGCTGATCACCCTAATATTATCCCACTCCACATTAAACTTCGCGAGCATCGCCATCATTTTATCCTTATTCTGGGTGATGAATACACCAGCATATTTATCAGACAGGGCCAGCGCCGTTTTTATGAATGGTATGCCCAGTTCCTCTAAGTATTGATTTTTATGTACCCCGCCCAGGTAAAGTATCGCGGTCTTGTCTTCTATTTTTAGTTCCTGCCTTATTTTATCTCTTTTTGTATCGGTCACCGTATTCTTTACACAGCAAGGTATTACAACAGTATCAGTATCTGCATTTACTTGTTTTATCAGGTAGTCTCTTAAAGGCTCACTCACCGTACATACAACCTCTGAATTATCCGTCGCATGTTTCAGCCTCACCAGGTCTTTGTTATAAAGCCCTTTCTGGTGATCCGACATATCAGCAACACTATTGATGCTATGATCATTAATAAACCGCTCCAGCGGAAAAAACCCTCTTATATCCAGCACCAGCGCATCGCCGGAAAATTCTTTTTTCAACGGCAGAATACGGTCAATGAACATTTCGCTACGGCAATGGTAAACTACTTTGCCGTTAAGTTTGTTCCTTAGCCTTTTTAGAATTGTATGAGACGGCCATTGGTTTAGCCTGTTAATACCCGGTATAGCTCTTATTTTCACATCCGGGCATCTTTCCCTAAGTCCTGAAATTATCTCCTTACTTTCTTTTTCAAAAGCCATCCTCATCGGCACGAATATCCATACCGAAACCGATGATGGCTTACCCGACCCGGGAGTGGCAGCCTGCTCCTGTGCCCGGTCAAAGACCTGGCTGGCAACTAATGGTGTCTTATGTTCGCCACCACCAACTATGTGAACGAGGTTGTATGAAATATTATTGTCTGACAAATGAATTACAGTATTGTGTACAAGAAAATTTAAAAAGACGGGCCATAAGAATGTGGTGTAAAAGTAGACTATTTACAAAATACCCTGAAAAGATTTTGGCGACGATAGTCTTTTGGATTTGGACGATCTTGAATTTGACGTCGACTATATTGGTCCATTTAGAGTACTTCCTGAGCGAGCCTTCACACTTTCCGGGCGCATAAATTATGAAAAGACCGGCGTTTTGGGAGAGCACGCATATGGTATGCTGGCAGTAAGCAAATTAATTGGTGATGATTTACACAAAAATGTTGGTAATTGGTATGAAAAATATTTTGACGGTTGGCGTCTAGAAGTTGTTGACAAATTAAAGCCCTATATCGAAATAAAGTTGAAGAAAAGTGATAGTTTAGTAAATCTTGTTGACGTGGGTCAAGGCATGAATCAAGCTCTTCCCATCGTTGTTTGTTCATTTGTTAGCAGGCCTAAATCTTTGATTATTTACGAACAGCCTGAACTTCATCTTCACCCTGCGGCACATGGTGATTTGGCTGAATTGTTTGTTAAATCGGCAAAAGAAAATAAACAAAGATTTCTAATTGAAACTCACTCCGAAAATATACTATTAAGGATTAGGCGTTTGGTTGTTTTGAACCAATATGGCTTTACCTGCGATGATGTAGTCATTTATTGGATAAATGATGGAGAGATACAAGAGATAACGATTGATGACAAAGGTGTTTTGAGCGATTGGCCACAGGGCGTTTTCACGGAAAATATAACTGAAATAACTGAACTGAGAAAGGTATTAAAAAATAAAGAATCCTAAGATGATAGTGTCAATTAAACCCGAACTATTTGATGTTAATGCTGATGAGGTTCAGATCAAAATATCAAAAGTCATTGATAGCTTTTTTGAAAACAAATTCATTTGGGACGTCAATAATATTGATCAAATATTTTTCAGTGAAAGGAGCATCGAGGAAACTGTTTTTTATAAGAATTTCTTGTCTAAATATGAGCAAGAAACTATACTTGAAAGAGTTCAGCAGATATTGGGATTGGCAGCCTACCAAACTGAATTACATAATACATACCTTACGAAAATAGTTATTGGCCTAAATGAAAACGAAATACATCCTGCTGTTGCGGTTGCCATGTTGGAAAATAAATCTGTTCTAATATTTGAAAACGGAATTAATGACTTCAAATTTCTAAAAGGAGTACTAAAAAAGTATCGCAACCGAAAGGCTAGGAGAAATATTTATAAATTAATTGAGCAGGCAATAGCGACAAATCAGTTGATTGATGAGAATGCTGGCGGGATCGGAAACATACTTCATCGTAAGGAGAATTTAGAAAATAGAGACTATAAAAACATTTTTAAGTATAAAGCCTTTATTATATTCGATAGTGATCGAGATTCTGATAGTCTTGAATTAAAAAAAGAGCAAAGTGAACAAAAGAAAATCATTCGTGAACTAAAGGATAATCAAGCAATTCAAACTTTTGCGAATTGTGTTTGCGAACCAGTTGATAAATGTTGGTGGCACATGTTATATAAACGAGGAATCGAAAATTACTTACCAATTACACTCATAACTGGAAAATATGAGTTGCCCGAGGATTTAAAAGGTGACTTAGAGCAAATGACTGAAGAAGAAATAGATATTTATAAGTACGAAGAGCTAATTTTCAGTAGATATTTTGTTGATATAAAAAATGATTTTCCTGAACTTTTTATTAACGACTGGTCAGTGGATATAGTATTGTTGTTTAGATGCACGGTTTTTGAGCGCTTTTGCCATATTCCTTTGCACTTAGTTCACACTAATATCGTGAATTATCCCGTATTTACTGCATCTTAGAATATTTCAGCAGACCCTATTTTAGAATTTCGATCTTAGACGAATAATAACTTCCCGTCCCCGCCGGATCTCCGCGTTTTCTGCAGTACCCGGCGGCAGGTCAGGGTACTGAAGTTGATATCTTCGGATACTACACTATTACCTGGCTCCAGTTCCCTGATCCCGGCGAGTCCTCGCCCTGCACACAGCCTCTGCCTTGATAGACTCACCGGAGACATCAATGCCGGTCACCATTTCGTTCCTTCGACTATCGAAATTCCACCCATTAAAAAACACCCTAATTTCATCGAACTCTCGCCCCACCTATACTTTCAAAAAAAACCACTTTCAATTCCGCGCACTTCCTAAACCATAATCAAATAAAAACCACCCACTTAACCCCAGAACAAGTTTTTATCATACCCCGTATTTCAGTCTGTCATACCACAGATTTCAGGCTATCATAAATGAATAAATTTGTAATGTCAATTATATTTCTTAGCTTTGCCAGCTTTTTTCTGGAGTTAAATGGGTCTTATGGTATAATATCTATATATAATACATTTGGGAATAGATATCGTGTCTATGATCTATTCTCCTGTAAAGTCACTTTATGGTATATATAACTCATCTTCCGGACGTACTTCTGCTTCCGGAAGCAACCGGAAGAAATCCAGAAGTATCCTGAAACGCAACTCATTAATAATCAATAAAAATCAAAAAACTGCACACAATTTTTCAATCCCGCAGTTTTAAAATATGCACTACAGTTATGAATAAAATAATATTATATATAAATTTATTGCCCGCAATCCCACCTATTTGGTGGTAGGACAAACGCAAGCAGGCCTGGAACGAGTATAGATGGTTCCTGCGTCACCATGACAAAGCGGGAGCGTGCCAAACCACACGCAACTCTCCAAAAACCATACGACAATAATGCGACAATGTTTCAGAACAAACGATTGATTTTCAATACCAAGTTGCTCAAAAAAACAATAAAATGCGACAATGAAAAAGAGGCATCAGAGAGGGATTTGACAAAAAAATATTTGCTAAAAACTTTTACAAATAAATTTTTGCTCTGGCAATCATCATAGAAATAGTTTTCAAAATGAAAACTATTTCATAATTTTGCTTCGTGAATATTATCGTTAAACGGGCAGTATTGTTTTACGTGGATAAATATCCACTGGCCAAAACGCCTTTATTAACGTGGTACAATGAATTTTTACGACAGGAATTTCATAGTTTCAATGAGCTGAAAGCAGTATATGGCAATGCAAGTATTGTTGCCAACAACAGAGTGATTTTTAATATCAAAGGCAATGACTTCAGGCTGATTGTTTCTGTGAACTTTAACCAGATGGCAGCATATATAATCTGGTTCGGCACACATAAAGAATACGACAAGATCAACGCGGCTTCGGTTGCATTTGACACAGCTATATTAAAATATAAATCGAACGAAAAATGACATGGAATGTATTAAAGACTGAAAACGAATATCAAAAAGCGATCATGCGTACTTTGGAGATTTTCCATGCAGAAGAAGGTACGCCCGAAGCTGATGAGTTAGCTGTCCTTTTGCTTTTGGTTCAGGATTATGAAGCAAAACACGTTCATCTTCCTGAAGTTGATATAATAGATGTAATTAAGTTGAAAATGGAGGAAAGAGGCCTTAAATCTAAGGATCTGGAACCATTGATTGGTAGCAAAGGGCACGTATCTTCTGTGCTTTCAGGCCGCAGGGAAATAACGCTGAAAATGGCGCAAAAATTGAAAGATTTCTTTCATTTGCCGGCAGAGATATTTTTACCCTCTCCACAACTTCGGGCTTAACAGGTTAGTTATGAGCTTGACCAATTAACACATTAAATGTACCTTTGCGGCATGCAATTACTGGACGGAGTACTCGTATCAGCTCATATTAAAGAGCAAATAAAACAGGAAGTTATAGACTGGCAGGCTAAAGGCGGGAAGAAACCGCACCTGGCTGCAATATTGGTAGGTAATAATCCTGCAAGTGAAGCCTATGTAGGTTCGAAAGTGAAACATTGTGAAGAATTGGGTTTTGATTCTACTCTGCTGCGTTTCGGTTCAGAAATATCTGAGCATGAACTGATTAGTGAAGTGGAGCGCATGAATAATGATGACAGTGTAGATGGCATCCTGGTGCAACTGCCGTTGCCTGCCCATATATCGGGCGATTCTGTGATCAACGCTATTAGTCCGGCGAAGGATGTGGATGGCTTTCATCCTATTTCAATAGGTAAAATGGTATTGGGACAGCCAACTTTTTTGCCGGCTACCCCATATGGTATTATGCTGATGCTGGAGTATTACAAGATCAATACCTCCGGTATGAATTGCGTGGTAATAGGCCGGAGCAATATAGTGGGCACGCCTATGACGCTGCTGATGAGCCGCAATACCGTACCCGGCAATGCTACGGTGACCATGTGCCATTCGAAGACCAAAAACATGAAGGAGTTTTGCCTGAATGCAGATATCATTATTGCCGCTATCGGCAAGCCACGGTTTGTGACCGCTGATATGGTGAAGCCGGGCTGCATCATCATTGACGTAGGTATCAACCGCATAGACGACCCGACAAAGAAAAGCGGTTCGCGCCTGGTTGGCGATGTGGACTTTGATAATGTGGCGCCGCTGTGCAGCTATATTACTCCGGTTCCCAAAGGCGTAGGGCTGATGACCCTTTGCGGGCTGATGAAGAACACTTTGCTGGCCGCAAAGCAGAAAGCGGGGGTGGCGGTTGAGTAGTTGATAGGTTGACTGGTTGATTGGTTGAAAGGTTGACTGGTTGATAAGTTCACGTGGGGTAGATTTGACAACTTTTTGGAAAGTTGTCAAATCTGAGTAACGCATATCACTTCAGAAATATTTCACTATTTTTTGCCCCCCTTAAATTTGTAACTATCTATTCAATGAGCGCTACTATTCAACATATAACCTCATACCCCGTAATGGAACACTTCTACACCCTGCAGGGTGAGGGGGTGTATACGGGTAAGGCAGCCTATTTCATAAGGCTGGGCGGGTGCGATGTGGGATGTGTGTGGTGCGATGTAAAGGATAGCTGGGATGCTGCAAAGCATCCATTAATGACTGCGGATGAGCTGGTTGCAGCAGCGGCGCAGTATGAGTCGAGGATAGCGGTGGTGACCGGTGGTGAGCCTGCTATGTATGATCTTACAGCGCTGAGCGATGCGCTGCATGAAGCGGGGTTCAGGGTGCATATTGAAACCTCGGGGGCTTACCCGATTGCGGGTGATATAGATTGGGTAACACTGTCGCCCAAGAAGTTTAAAGCTCCGGTTGAGGAGTGCATGCGCCAGGCCGACGAACTGAAAGTGGTGGTCTTTAATATTGCTGATCTTGAATGGGCGGAGCAGCATGCTGCCAATGTAACCTATGGTTGCGCATTATTCCTGCAGCCGGAGTGGAGCAAGCGGGAAATGATCACTCCGTTAATTATTGACTACATTAAGAAATATCCGAAGTGGCAATTATCTTTACAATCTCACAAGTACATTAATATTCCATAATTATGACCTGGTCAGAAACTATTATCTTAAGCATAGTAGAAGGGATCACGGAATTCCTTCCCATTTCATCTACGGGCCATATGGTCATAGCCAGTTCCATACTGGGCATCAGTAATGATAGTTTTACCAAGCTGTTTGAGATAGTTGTGCAACTGGGCGCCATCCTTTCGGTGGTTGTGCTGTATTACAAGAAATTCTTTGATTTCAGCAGGATCGAATTCTACCTGAAACTTATTTTATCGGCTGCCCCGGTACTTATTGTCGGTTTGCTGATGGCAAAGAAAATTGACAAATGGCTGGAAAGTCCTACGACTGTGGGGATTACACTACTGGTGGGAGGTATTGTATTACTGTTTGTTGATAGTTTATTCAGTAAACCGAAAATAGACCATGAGCGCAACCTTAGTTATGTAAAAGGCCTTGGCGTAGGTTTGTGGCAGATACTGGCGCTTATACCGGGTACCAGCCGCAGCGCCGCAACAATTGTTGGTGGCATGTCGCAAAAGCTGACCAGAAGGTTCGCTGCAGAGTTCTCCTTCTTCCTGGGCGTACCCACTATGTTTGCCGCTACCGGATACAAACTGCTGGAGGCATACAAGCACGATAAAGTAAGGCCTGCTGCCGAGTCATTGTTTACTCATCATAATATCATGTTATTACTGGCCGGAAATGTCATCGCCTTCATTGTTGCCATGATAGCCATAAAGACGTTCATTCATTACGTGCAGAGACATACCCTACGGGCGTTCGGGGTGTACCGTATTATTGCCGCCGCAGCCATATTTTTGCTTATGTTCCAGGGGGTGATAAAGAAAGAACAAAAACCCCAAACCCCTGAAGGGGCTTCTACAGCGCAGGTAAGTGTTGTTGTGTCGGGGAAACAATAGGGGTGTGGTCAGAGCATGGCTAATTCTCTTTTCATATTTTCTCTTGCGGATAGTTCATACCTGGTAAAGAACTGTTCGGTTTTATAGATACAGGTCATAGAGAGGAAGTGAGCGAGTACCTTTTTCCTGCCGGGTTTGTACATAAGGTCGGGATAGACGGAGTATTCTGCTCTTACCTGGCGGGTATAGTTTTCGTAGGTGTTCCAGGGCTGGCCCAGAATGGCGAGGTCCGCATCAGTGAAGAGGTCGGTGTCTGTGTCGTTGGTTAGCTGGTGGGCTTTTGTGGCAAGTGTCATTGCCTTGCATTTATTGATTTTGTCCGCGGGGACACGTATTGCGGTCATACGTTTTACGGCCAATTCTGCACTTTCTTCTTCATTGTTTTGTTTGAGCACATTATAGACAATGTCGTGGTAGAAAACGGCGAAAAGTAAGGTGTCCCAATCTGTGATGTGTGGCTTGTATTCTGCAAGTTCGGTGATTAGGTTTTCCAGGTGGGTAAGGGTATGGTAGTGACGTTTTTTATGGGTATAGGCTTTATATACTTCATTCCAAAGTTCTTCCGCTATCCGGCTATTGCCCGTATAGTTATTAATGAGGTTTATGAAAGTTTGTTTGAGCACAACGTTAATCTCCTGTCGGAACGATTGCTGCAGTTTCCACCATCAGCATTACAGTTTTCTTTGGTGCACGCGGGCGGTGCATAACGCCTTTGGTTATGGTTGTTCCCTGGTTGGGGTTGAGTTCTATGGTTTTGTCTTCAAGGTCAATGAGCAATTGCCCTTCGAGCACAAAGAAGAACTCATCGTCATTATCATGTTTATGCCAGTGAAACTCCCCTTCCACAACAGCGATCCTTACCACGCTGTCATTCACTTGTGTGAGTGTAAAGTTCTGCCACTTTTCGGTACACTTCCCAACCACAGAAGGGATGTCTATGACTTCCAGGTGTTTGAATTGTGTTTTGAGGTTGATATTGTAGATGCCCGGATCTGGTTTTGTTTCATTAGTTAAGTTGCCCATGGATTTGTGTTTTGTTATAAAAGTATCATTAAAATTAAGCTGATAGGTTAAATAGTCCAATGGTTAGATGGAATAAAATATGTATATCCATAAAAAAACCGCACTTTTACATTGAGCAGTAATATAAAAAAAGAATAGGAAATGGTGTAAGATATTATTAATGAATTAACGAACCGCATCAGTTATTTTTTTCATTCTATGCAACTAACAGATGAAATACTATTAGCTTTTATCAACTGCCCTTACAAGGGTTATTTAAAAAGCAACGGTCAAAAAGGATTTGAAACAGAATATCAAATCCTATTCAATCAACTAAAGAAAACTCAAACAGATACTATTACAAAATCTATTAAAGAACTAACCAACTACGAAGGAGATAACAAAACTTTTGAAAAATTAATTTCAAAAAATGCCATCTACACCAATCTTCAATTTAAAACAGATAAACTCAATATAGCCATTGACGTTGTAGAATTCATAGAGAACAAGAAAATTATTCCCACCCTAATTTTACCTTTAGAAAAGGTTACTAAAGCTGATAAACTATATCTTGCTATTAAAGCAACATTGGTACAAAACGAATGTAATCTTCAAACAGAAAGCTGCAAAATCATTTTTGGAAAAAGTCAAAAACAAACAAGATTCAAACTATCCTCATTCATAAAAATTATCAAGAAAAGTCTTATTGATCTAAATAGAGTTTTATCAAATCCTACACCCCCTGTTTTCTATAAGAATGTGCATTGCCAGGTATGTGAATATCAAAATAGTTGTCTTGAAAAACTTCGTGAGAGGGATGATTTGAGTCTTTTGGCTGGGATGAAAGTGAAAGAAATTCAACAGAAAAATAATAGAGGAATATTTTCTGTAAAACAACTATCATTTACTTTCAGACCCAAAAAGAATATTTTCAGAAAAAGAAAGTTCATGCCTGAGCTCAAAGCCTATGCAATAAAGGAGAATAAAACATTTATTCAAGAACTTCCTGTTTTTAAGCAAGTTAATAATGAATTATTTTTGGATTTTGAAGGGTTGACTGACAGAGCTTTTAATTATTTGATTGGTTTAATTATTAGATCCAATAATGAAGAAAGAATATATTCATTTTGGGCGAATAATGACCATGATGAAACAAAAATATTTATTGATTTATTGGACCTCATTGAGAAGATAGACGATTATGTCATTTACCATTATGGCTCATACGAAATACAGGTATTAAAAAGGATTTCAAAAAAGCTACCAGAGAAATATCAAGGAATAATAAAAACGGCTATTAGCAATTCATTTAATTTTCTAAATATTTTTACTCAAAATGTATATCCCCCTACCTATACAAATAGTTTAAAAGACATTGCAAGGTATTTATCGTTTAATTGGACGGAGCAAGATGCATCTGGTTTGCAAAGTGTAGTGTGGAGATATAAATGGGAAAGCACAGGAAATCATGATTTTAAAAACCGGCTAATCACGTACAATATCGAAGATTGTAAAGCATTAATGATAGTTAAAGACTGGGTCGCATCAATCCCGAAAAATATAAATGAAAACTGTAAAAAAGTTGAAGAAATAAAGATTGATTCAATAAAGAAATGGGGCAAAGCTAATTTTCTTATTAAGGAACTCACAAACATTAATAATTTCGCCTCTTTTAATTACCAGAGAAATAAAGTTTATATTAAAACATATCCTGAAATTAGAAAACAAGAACAAACGATTAATAGAAAGAAATCATCAAAAAAGATTAAACCAAATAAGGTAATAGAAGCAGAATGCCCTATCATTTGCCGTAACTGTAATGGAAATAAATTTCTTAAACACGATAAACAAAAACGTATCGTAATTGATTTGAAAATTACGAAAACAGGTATCAAAAGACAAATTATATTATACCACAACGACAGGTTTCAGTGTGTTAATTGTAAATGCATTCGTAATCCGGAAAATCATATTAAAATTCATTCTAAATATGGTTGGAATTTACAGTGTTGGATAATAAATCAAATTGTTCAATACAGAATTAGCTTTAAAAAGGTAGTATTGCTATTAAAAGAAACATTTGATATTGACTTCTCTAAAATTAGTTGTCTGATAAGGAAAAACTTTGCATTACTTTATGTGAGTACTTATAATGAACTACTTGACCGAATAAGAAATAGTTCTCTAATCCATGTTGACGAAACCATTTTTCATATTGGAAGGGAAGTAGCTTATGTTTGGGTATTTACGAATATTAATACAGTATATTACCTTTTTAGACCAACTAGGGAGGCAGAGTTTTTAGAGCAATTACTTTATGATTTCAAAGGTGTATTGATTAGTGATTTTTATGCAGGATATGATTCATTGGACTGTCCAAAACAAAAATGTTTGATTCATCTAATCCGTGATCTTAATGATGATTTAGTCAAAAATCAATTGAATAATGAATATCTAGTCATGGTAAATAATTTTTCAAAATTACTTAACGAAATAATATTGACAGTTAATAGGTTTGGCCTCAAAAAAAGGTATCTTAAAAAACATTTTAAGGAAGTCAATTTATTTTTCAAACGGCTTAAAGAAATAGAATTTGAAACAGAGATTTGCGAAAAGTGGAAAAAGAGATTTCTTTCTTACCAAAATGAATTATTTACATTCATGAATTATGATGGTGTTCCCTGGAATAATAACAACGCTGAGGCTGCAATAAAGGCTGTAGCCTTGTATAGAAGAGATGTTGATGGATTGCCAACTCCTAAAGCGATTCAAGAATATCTTGTTTTGCTAAGTATTCAACAAACCTGTAAATACAGAGGGATTAGTTACTTTAATTTTCTTAGGTCACGAGAAACAAGCCTTTCTGAATTTTCTAAGAAAAAAATAACACTCTAAAAGATTAAATACACATAGTCGGTAATATTATCTACGCCGCCTCCCAATGATCAAAGAGCAGATTAAGATAATGATTCTCGCGCTCAGTGATCACATTATCGGCCTTGGTGAGCACTATGGCGAAGTTGATCAGGTTCTTTCTTTCAGCATCTGTGGCATCATCATAAAAGTCATCCATTACTTTCAGATAATGGCCTTCCCATTCGTCGGGCCGTAACCTGCTGATCCCTTCCATTTGCTTATCCAGGTTTACATTGAACGGGAATTCATGTACCAGGTATTCACGTATCACCATATCAGCCGCAGCATTGATCCTGAAATCAACAGCAGACAATATCATCAATAAATGATACCCTGCAATCGCCTTATTCAACCTGTGGTTAGGCATCGTTTCTGTGAAATTATTTGACGAAGATTGGAAAATTAATCGGGGAATTAGAACTAAAATGCAACATTAACAACTGGTTTAGTTTTAGTCGCTGCACATAGGGATATTAAATACAATAACAATCTGGTATAGAATACCTAACCTTGCATTGCAAGCAGCAGATCGAGGTCGGTATATTTAAAGTTGAACCGTTTAGCAATAGGAGCATTTGTAACGCATCCTTTATACATGTACACTCCTCTGCGTATCCCGGCTTTGGCAATGATCACATCTTCCATTCCTCCCATATCCGCACTTTGCTGCATGATAGGCATCAACACATTGCTTATAGCCCGTGATGCAGTTCTGGAAACGGCGGAAGCAATATTTGGTACGCAATAATGGATTACGTCGTATTTTTTAAAGGTTGGCTTTTCATGCGAAGTTAAACGGGAGGTTTCGAAACAACCACCCCTGTCCATGCTTACATCAATGATCACAGAACCGGCTTTCATATTGCTTACCATTTGTTCTGTTACCACCACAGGTGTTACACCGTTTATTGGTTTTAACGCCCCAACTGCCACATCTGCATTCATGAGCTCTTCGGCAAGCGTTACCGGTTCAATTACTGATGTAAAACATCGCCTGCCGATATTATTCTGCAATCGCATCAGCCTGTAGATCGAATTGTCGAATATTTTCACAGATGCGCCAAGGCCGAAGGCCGCGCGCGCAGCAAACTCCCCAACAACACCGGCGCCAATGATCAGCACTCTTGCAGGCGGCACACCGGAAATACCGCCCAATAATACGCCCTTTCCGTTATCTGTATTTGCAAGGTATCGTGCGGCAATAAGTATAGCATAATTGCCGGCAATCTCGCTCATAGACCTGACAATAGGGTAGGTGTCGGCCTCGTCCTTTATGGATTCAAATGCAATGGCTATGATCTTTTTTGAAATAAGCTGCTCCAGTATCTGTGATTTGAGCATGGGCATGTGAATGGGCGAGAATACTACCTGGTTTGGTTGCAGTAATCCCGCTTCTTCATCGGAAATGGGCGCTGATTTTATGATGGTTGTTGCCTTGAATAATTCAGCCTTGTCATAAACAATATGTGCGCCTGCATCGCTGTAATCGTTATCGAAGTAAAAAGACCCGTCGCCTGCGCAATGTTCTACTGCCACATCGTGCCCGTCATTTACCAATACAGATACGGCTTCCGGCGTCAGCGCCACCCTGTTTTCCTGGAAGGATGTTTCTTTGGGGATACCTATGAATAATTGCTTCTTTTTAGGAGCTATCTGTAAAGTCTCTTCTAAAGGAACGTATGAAAAAGATGGAGAAATGTATGGTTTTTTGCTCATGCCTGCCACAACTACGATTGTAACGACAATATACAGTATTTGTTGGTATAAAAAAAGGATTTTAACAAATGGAGCATTTAATTTGAGATAAGTTCAGTTTAATCTGTGAATCATGGTGTTTTGTGGCATTAAATTTTATTTTTGCATCAGGCTCTGAAGAGACATGTATGCTTAGACAATCGAACCAGCAAAGGCTATTACAAAAATTATCACCCCAGCAGATTCAGCTAATGAAACTGCTGCAGATACCTACTGCAAATCTGGAAGAACGGATAAAGGAGGAACTGGAGGAGAATCCCGCTCTTGAGTTTGAACTGGAAAATAACAATTCCGACCAGGATAATTACGAACTCGGCGACAATACCGGAGATGGTGAGGATGGGGAATCTACCGGAGATGAAGTGGAGCTGAGCAATGATACTGCTGAAAAAGTGGACCTTGATGATTTTTTAAGGAGAGAAGATGATGATGGCGGTGGGTATGACAGCGGTGATGACTATTACGGAGGCGGGGAAACTGAGATGCAGGTTTCACCGGCAAGGGTTGAAACCAGTTTTCATGATTACGTACTTGACCAGCTTGGTATGCTGGAACTGGATGACAGAAACCAGAGAATAGCAGAGCAGATAATAGGCAGCCTCGATGAGGATGGTTACCTGCGCAGGGAAGTGACATCCATTGTAGATGACCTGGCTTTTGGCCAGAATATTGAAACAAATGCGGAGGAGATTGCATCGCTTGTAGCGCAAATACAGCAATTTGACCCTCCGGGAATATGTACCGTGACCTTGCAGGACTGCCTTGTTCTGCAACTGAGGAGGATGCCTGATTCAAAGCCAGTAAGGAATGCCATAGAAATTCTTGATAAACATTTTGAATCGTTCATCAAAAAACATTATGATAAGATACAAAGGCATCTTAATCTGAATGATGATGATTTCAAAAGTGTAATCAACATAATTATCAAGCTTAATCCCAAGCCCGGAGCTGCATTTGCGGTTGTTAACAAAGCGGAGAACTATATTATCCCTGACTTTTTTGTGTTTAATAATAATGGTATTCCCGAACTATCGCTCAATTCAAAGAACGCTCCGGAACTGCGGATTTCTGAAGGTTACCGGGAAATGATAAAGGCGTATGACCGTGGTGAGAAAAAGAACAAGCAGCAAAAAGAAGCGGTATTGTTTATCAAGCAGAAGCTGGACAGTGCCAAATGGTTCATTGACGCAATAAAGCAACGGCAACATACCTTATTGCATACTATGCAGGCGATCATGACTTTCCAGAAGGAATTCTTTATTACCGGTGATGATACCTCCCTGAAACCAATGATCCTTAAGGACATTGCTACCATGACCAGCCTCGACGTTTCTACTGTATCACGGGTAGCAAACAGCAAATTTGTACAAACCGAGTACGGCACGTACAAATTGAAGTTCTTTTTCTCGGAAGCATTGCAAACGGAAAGCGGGGAGGAAGTATCTACGCGGGAGGTAAAGACAATTCTGCATGAATTTATCACCGGAGAAAACAAGCATAAACCTTTTTCAGATGAACATCTTACCGATATGTTGATGGAAAAAGGTTATAATATAGCCCGTCGTACAGTTGCCAAATACAGGGAACAACTGAACATACCGGTGGCGAGGCTGAGGAAAGAGCTTTGATTTAATGGCTCAATGGCTGATTTGCTCAATGACTCAATTACGAAATGGCTTAATTGCTCAATGACTCAATTGTTCACCTGAAATTGTAAGCCACACCTATTTCATTATCCTTAGGGGCGATCATCTGAATCGCATATTTCCTGTGGCTACGCTCATTGATGCCGATAATCGCGATTACTATACCCGTAACAGCCATAGCGCCACCAAAGACGGTAAGTGCCACGCCCGCAGATTGATGGTTTACGTCTGGGTTCTGTCTGTTCGATTGGACTAGCTTAATGCCCCAATAGGTAATTACACCGCCACAAAGGGTCATAATGCCACCAGTTGCTATTTTATTTTTTTGAGGCTTATGGTGGGTATCCGAAGACAATGCTGTGAGGCTATTTTGAGAAAATGAACCCAGGGTTGGACTTTGATAAGCAACAATCTGCCCAAAAGCAGGTGTGCAAAACAGGACGATTGCAAGAAGTGTGATCAGTTTCATTTGATGGTCTAAATATGGGATCATTTAAAATTAAAGGCAAAACCAACTTCATTCGGGTTGTTACTGATAACACTGAAATATTCCTGCCGGCAATACCTGTGATAATCGCGGATGCTGCCATCTATAGCGAAGGCACTGCCTAAAATGCCTAATACACCTCCTACCAGCCATATGCCAACACTCATTTGTACGCTTTGCTGGTTGTTTTTATAATCTGTCCTTCCGTAATAGGTATTATACAATCCAATTCCGGCGCAGCCAATAAGAATGCCACCACCGGATATGCCGATTCCTACCTTGGTTTCCTGGCTAAGGCAGAACGGTGCTCTATCCGGCCTTAGGTGCCCGGAAGAGTATTCGACCGTATGTTCTCCATGAGCGTTGCGCTTAATGGTCAGTTGTTGTCCATTTGCCGGAGGTGCAAACCATATGGCTATCAATAATAAGAGAATAGATTGCTTCATATAACTGCAAATTTAAGGCAATATGAGATAAGTGCAATGTAATAAAAACAGCAAAAATTATGCCGATTTCTCAGTAATTACCATTCCTTCGAGGAAATTTAGTACATCCTTCATCTTCCTGATATTCTCCACCACCAGCATGAAGTTCTTCCCTACCTGTTTGAGGCGGGCGTTGCGGGTCTGGGTTTGAATGTATTTGAGGATGTGGTTAAAGGTTTCTGACTCGAAATAAGGTGATTCGGGATTGCTGACAAAGTACAGGCGCATCTGTTTGTTTTTGAGTATGAGTTTCTCAAAACCAAGCTCACAGGCGATTGTACGGCACCTGACAGTTGTAAATAATTCCTGTACTTGTGGTGGAATGGGCCCGAAACGGTCGGTAAGTTCTATGGCAAATTTATTCAGTTCTTCCTCTGTTTCCAGGTCATCGAGCTGCGTATATAGTGATAAGCGTTCCGTGATATTTTCTACATAGGTATCGGGGATCAGTATTTCCAGGTCGGTATCTATGGTGCAGTCGTTTACAAAATCTTTCTTACGTTCCAGTTCCTCTTTAAATACGTCTTTAAAATCGGTTGTTTTCAATTCACGCATTGCTTCGCCCAGTATCTTTTGATACATCTCAAATCCTATCTCGGCAATAAACCCGCTCTGTTCGCCGCCCAGCAGGTTTCCTGCTCCGCGAATATCCAGGTCGCGCATAGCTATCTGGAAACCGCTGCCCAGTTCATTGAACTGTTCAAGTGTTTGTAACCGCTTACGGCTATCGGCCGGGAGCAGGCTCATAGGGGGGGCGATGAGGTAACAAAATGCTTTTTTGTTGCTTCGGCCAACCCGGCCGCGCAACTGGTGCAGGTCGCTGAGCCCGAACTGGTGGGCATTGTTGATGATGATGGTATTTGCGTTTGCTATGTCCACACCGCTTTCTACGATGTTGGTACAGCACAAAACGTCATACTCTTTTTCGATAAACTTATACAGCGCTTCTTCCAGAAGGTGGCCTTCCATTTGTCCGTGTGCCATGCCTATACGCAGGTCGGGGCAAAGGTTGCGCAACAGCGTTACCATTTCAGGCAGGCTCTGAACACGGTTGTGGACAAAGAAAACCTGCCCGCCTCTTTCCGCTTCATAGTAGATGGCATCGCGTATTATGTATTCATCAAACGCCAGAACTTCTGTCTGCACCGGTTGCCGGTTTGGTGGCGGGGTGTTGATGATGCTGAGGTCGCGCGCGTTCATGAGCGAGAATTGCAATGTGCGCGGAATAGGTGTCGCTGTGAGCGTGAGCGTATCCACACTCGCCTTCAGTGTTCTTAATTTTTCTTTTGACGTAACACCGAATTTCTGTTCCTCATCAATTATCAGTATCCCGAGATCTTTGAACTTCACATCCTTGCCGAGCAGTCCGTGGGTACCTATGATGATGTCTATCTTCCCTTCCTCCAGCTTTTTCAGTATCTCCTTTTTTTCCTTTGCCGATCTGAACCTGTTGATATAATCTACATTACATGGAAAATCTATCAGGCGTTCCATGAATGTATTGTAGTGCTGGAAGGCAAGAATGGTTGTAGGAACCAGTATTGCAGCCTGTTTGCTGTCGGCCACGGCTTTGAATGCAGCACGTACTGCAATTTCTGTTTTACCAAAACCTACATCGCCGCAGATCAAACGATCCATAGGCGCCGGTGATTCCATATCTCTTTTGACATCGGCTGTAGCCTTGCCCTGGTCCGGAGTATCTTCATAAAAGAAGGATGCTTCCAGCTCTGTCTGCAGGTAACTATCGGGAGAAAACGCAAACCCCTGTGATGCTTTACGGGTAGCGTAGAGTTTAATAAGGTCAGCGGCTATATCCTTAACATGCTTTTTGGTCTTGTTTTTCAGCTTTTGCCATGCGTCACTTCCCAGCTTATTTACACGCGGCGAAGTGCCTTCCTTACCGGTGTACTTGCTGATTTTATGCAGCGAGTTGATGTTCACATACAGTACGTCATTGTCTTTGTACAATATGCGTATGGCTTCCTGCATGCTGCCATTCACTTCTATCTTCTGCAGACCGCTGTATACGCCTACACCATGGTCTATGTGCGTTACAAAATCACCGGGAGTTAATTCCCGCAACGCCCGCAGTGTTAGCGCCTTACCTTTGGAATAGGCCTGTTTTACATTAAATTTATGATACCGCTGAAAGATCTGGTGGTCGGTATAGCAGATCACCTTTTTCTCATGGTCTATAAAACCCTTGCTTATTGCGGTGGGTATGGGTACGAAATTAATGTTGGCATTTACATCATCAAATATGCTGCGCAGCCTTTCCAGTTGTTTAGGGTTTTCAGCAAAAATATAGGCCACATATTTTTCCGTAGTCTTTTTTTGCAGATCACTGATCAGCATATTGAACTGCCTGTTGAAAACCGGTTGTTCGTCGGTTGCAAACAGAAAGGTAGCATCAATCTCATCGCCGGTTATTTTGGCCAGTGAATGGTTATACCATTCAATAAGGTGCCTGTTCTTGATTTTTTCCTGCCAGTCATTTCCGGTTTCAAAATCCGCTTTGGATATCTCTTTCAGCATTTCCTCCTCATGGTCAATAGCCACCTGGCCTATCTCCATTTTCTCCGGGAGATCTCCTGCCATTTTTGAAAGGCGGCCTAAAGTGAATGCAAGGTCTTTAGCCCAGATGATTGTATTCTCCGGAAGGTAATCGAGGAGTGATATTTTTTCCTGGGTTTCAAATTTTGTTTCTATGTTGGGGAGTATTGAAACCTGGAGCAGTTTGCGCTCAGAGAGCTGGGTCTCAGGATTGAAAATGCGTATGCTGTCAACTTCTGTATCAAACAATTCAATACGGTACGGATGTTCATTTCCGAATGAGTAAATATCCAGTATGCCGCCGCGCATGGCAAACTGGCCGGGTTCATAAACAAAATCTTCCCGCCTGAAACCCAGAGAAACAAACCGTTCCAGTAAATCATCCACATCCAGTGTTTCGCCTACCTTAATGCTGATCATATTCCTGGTGAGCGATGTGGGATTCACCACCTGCTCAAACAGGGCTTCAGGATAAGTGACGAGTACTTTTTTATTTACTTTTTTGCCGGTGAACTTTGTAAGCGCCTCGGTGCGCAGCATCACATGGCTGCTGTTCAGTTCGTTGAAATAACCGGTCCGTTTAAAAGAATCGGGAAAAAAGAAAATGTCCAGACCTTTAGTCAGGTGTTCAATGTCGTTATGAAAATAGGCGGCTTCTTCTTTGTCATTCAGAATGAAGACATGGTTAACGTCCGTATTTTGCCAAAGTGCAGTTGCAATAAAGTTGATGGAAGAGCCCCGGAGATTGTCTAAATAGACCCTTAACTTATGGCCGGGCAAAGTGATCCCCGCCGCAATTTGTTTTATGCGGATGTCATTTTGGTACAAGCCCTGCAGCACTTCCAGGTTCATCGGGGGGCGAAGTTAAGGGAAATTGGGAATTTGTAACCTCAAATGAATTTTACGGTAGTGTCTCAGTTTGAAAGTTAAAGTTTTTTAACAAATGGATTACCTAACTTTGTGGCATGGCAAAGAAAGGTAATCCATCCCGTCCCAAAGATATAAACAAGCTGGCAAAACTAATAGCTGACATATCCACAGGTGAAGTTACGGAAGAGCCAATTACGACACAGGCGAAACCTCATTCTGGTAAAAAGAAAAGAACCTTGTAAAAATTAAGAAGCATTTTGTTTCCGTTGAGCAAACCCCTTATAACGCAAGATGCTATTCTGTGCCTTTATCCGCGCTGTACCTTCGTAAACCCGTATACTCCTACTGAATTCTTCAATAGATACAAACATTTCAGGTGTCGCAGGGATTAACTCTCCGTAATTCATAAAATAATTCGGTTTTGCTATGTGTTGCGTCTTTTTCATTCTAATAAACCTTTATGTATTTTGTGAATATAAACGTAAGCTGATTTTTCTGAAAGGCTACCTTTGAAATCTTCTATTCCCATACCTTTATCATGAAAATATTTTTCTATTGCCAATGAGATGTGTTTACTTTCGGCGTAACGACTAAGCAAGTGGTTTAAACCTTTTGTGGTTACTTCTTTATCCGAAACCCCAATAAACCAATTCGTATAATCTATAATACCAACTACTGAATATTTCTCTACCCATTGTTTGATTATAGCAATTGTATCCTTAGTGGTTTTTAAGGCTAATGTTTCAGCATAATCTTTTTCATGTTTTACTGGCTTAGGATTAGCCGTTGTTTTCTTTTTTATTTGCGCCTGAGCTTTTTTCATTTCTATGAGTTTAGTGTATATTTAATTAATTTCATTTATTACACTCTCCACTTCGTCGTAGTTTTTCCAATTAGTGTGTGGGTGCGACTGCTTTAGAGACCCATCAATAGCGACTACTTTAAAGGTTGAGGTAGTATATGGAGCGGAATTTTGTACATAGTCGGAGCGGAACAACCATAAAGTTACCGTACTAAGGCTACTTACGGCATCTAATGTATAAGATAAATTTGTGCCAAAATAATTTGTAAATGGAATTGCTACCCATCCACCAGAGCCATTACTATAAAACACGGATACCACTCCATAGTCTAAAACATGTTGAGTTACTTTGGTTGCGTTCAGGGTAACATAATTACCATATGTCGGACTGCCTACCCATCCCCAATTAGCTGCTGTTACAGCAAATTGGTCTGTGTGAACATTCGCGTTCCCATTAATTCCATTTACGCCATTAGTTCCATTTGTTCCATCTTGACCGTTGGTTCCATTTGTTCCGGGTGCTCCATTTGTTCCAGTATCACCTTTGTCGCCTTTTGTGCAGCTTCCTAAAGATGCAATTAGCATTACAAATAATGCTGTCATTTTGATTGTCTGTTTCATTTTTGATTGTTTTTTATGATTGTGAGCAATAAAATAGCGTAACCGAAATTCTCCCGCTGCTCAAGGCTCTCGAAAGCCCTTTCTCGCAAAAGACACAGTTACGCCATGTGGCGTACCGTAGTCATTTGTTGCGAGATGTTTTAAATTTTCGAGATTTAGAGCAGCAACTAAATGGTACAATACAAAATCTGTATGTAGTATTTTCCTTTTTTTTATATAATCATAGCTTGTTTGTTTTATGTAAAATCAACTCTGTTAATTAGCTTTGAAGCTAATAATACAAAAGTAATCAGTTTAGTAATATGTAGTTACGGGTAAAAGACTTAAAATTTTAAATAATGCAATGCCTAATTTAGTGGACATATTAGAATACGTTGAAGTTGCCTTTAAAATGGCATCAATTCCACCTGAAGAATATACGTTTAGGCAACTACTGTTAGAGCTGTCTATTTCTGGCAGAAATATTACTGCTGACGAGTTTTCAAAAGCGCCTTACCACAAAAAAGTAATCTTACTTGAAGATGCCACTAAGGTAGCTACTGATAACCTAAGTAATTGGTTGGCGGATATTTCCGAAGACAAGATTGAATACTATAAAGAAAAATTAATGGCTTACATGAAAGCCTTCCAATTGATAGAATTAAAATCAGCTATTGATACAGAAAATGTGGTTTATTCACATTCATTTATAGAAGAGCATCTTACAGACCAACTCTTAATTGATAATGACCCAGAATTAAATAAAATTATCGAGCCATTATTAGACCAAATAAAGAAAAGTGTCATATCTATTTTATCACAGAATAAAGTAACCCCTACACAGCCTGTTATATCGCATACAGATACAAACAGTGATATTGAATTACCATCAACTATCCAGTCAAAGGAGCCTGAAAAAGAGAATCTTTCTAAAGCATCCCGAAAGCAATTAATTACACATAAAGAACCAGATGTTATTCCAAAGCAAAAGTTCAGAAGGATTATTACAGATGTGCAGCACAAAAAGCTAATAGCATTTTTAGAGCTTAACGAATATGTGAATAAGCCAAATGATTTTGTTGATTTCCTTATTGGAGAAAATGACGGCTCGAAAGTCAAAGTAACAGAAAGTAATAAGCCAGCCGTATGTTATCTGATTTTTTTACTACACAGAAAAAAGTACATCAAACTAAATTACGACAGAAATTATCAACAATATATTGAGGATAATTTCTGCCCCTTTACTAATTTTGGAGTAAAGGGGCAATTTAAAAATTATATTCGGCTTATACAACGTAATAGAAAACTACGAATGAGTACTGGCAAGGAGTTACATGAATTTGTAGATGGCTTAAATACTAAGCTAAAATAGGATTTCTGCCCCTTTACTCTGCCCTTCTGCCCCTTTACTCATAATTTTCCCTAAGTGCTAAATACATATCCAACCTTCGTGTTCTAAATAAAAAAGCCCACCGTTAGGCAGGCTTCTTTTGAAAATATTTGCTTGACTTCATTTGTATCGGAGTGGGCAAATAGCCTTGACATTTTGAATGGTTGAGAAACTATCGTTCGTAGGACAAGCCTCAATCATTCAGGTGTAAAGGTAGGTATTTATCCTCACATCATAAAAACCGACTGTAATGAAAATAGATACCTCATAAGAGCAACTTGCCACAAAGAAAAAACCACCTGCTCTAACAGATGGTTTAACCTCTTTACGCGCCTGTAGTTCAAGTGGACAGAACAGATGACTGCTAATCTTTAAATTTCGGTTCGACTCCGAACGGGCGTACTATATGATAAAATTAGAAAGAACTTTTGGATTTACAAAAACTATTTGCTGTTAAAAGAAATTTAAAACCAAAAATCTGGAGATAATCCGCAAATCTGGCTTGAAAAAGTAGGCTACGCCTGCTTGAAATTCCACAACGATACAGTAGTACATGTTCCGTCAAATCGTATTGAATGTGACGAAATCTGGTCGTTTGTGTATTCCAAACAAAAGAATGTTCCATTCACTATAAAACCCAACGATGAAACCATTGGTGACGCATGGACGTGGGTTGGTATTGATGCTGACTCTAAGCTAATTGTTTCGTGGCTCGTAGGTTACAGGGATGCTTATTCAGCAAATGACTTTATGCGTGATGTTGCCAGTAGATTAAGGAACAGAGTGCAATTAACTACCGATGGATTGAAATTATACCTGCAAGCCGTAGAAGATGCCTTTGAGGATGAAATAGACTTTGCACAACTGGTAAAGACCTACGGTACGCCAGAAGGCTCTGGGGACGAAAAGAGATATAGTCCGGCAACGATTACAGGAATTAAAAAGACATGGGTATCTGGAGACCCTGACGAATCATTGATTTCTACCAGCTACATAGAGCGTCAAAACCTTACCATGCGTATGCACATGCGTAGGTTTACAAGGCTTACCAATGGTTTCTCTAAGAAGATGGAAAATCACTGCCATGCAATAGCCCTGCATTTCGTTTATTACAACTTCGTAAAGGTTCATAAGACCCTGCGTGTTACACCTGCTATGGAGGCAAAATTAACCACCAGACCATACAGCCTTGAAGATATTGTTACGCTGGCTTATGCTGATGAAATAGAGCAGGAAAATAAGCGTCTTGCAAGACGGTATGGGAGTAAATGATTAAAGGCTGCAATCGCAGCCTTTTTTAATCGGATACATTTTGTATATTTGTAAAAATGAAAATGGGTAGCGTTGAACTACCCAATATCTTGCTATAAAATTCCACTCTCATAGCAGGACAAAGTTACTTTATTTTTCAAACAAAAATTATTCTTATGGATAATACAGGCAAAATTGCCATAGCTGTCGGGGCTTTAATAGCTATACCAACAGCAATATACTTGTACAGGCGCAATGTTGCACCTTCATTCTCTATAGATGAAGGTAATGTAGCTTACACATTTGGTGGCACTACTAATGGATACGCCAGAATGATAACAGGGAACGATAATAACTCGGTTATAAAGGCAGCAAGCAGACCAAACCCTGCATATCCAGCCCTACCTCTCTTATACCAAGTTGTTGGCGAATTCGGTCGCGGAGTATGGTCTTTGAGAATACATGACGAAGATAAAACAACATACTTTGACATATATAAAAATGATGTATTTCAGAAAAACTTAGGTTCGGCGGAAATGGTTCCAGAGCATAGTTAGAAAATAATATTACTTTCATTGTCAATTAAACAATCCAACAATGAAACTGATAAAAACAATCCGCGCAATAGCGTTAGTAACTCTTATTCTTTCCTGCTTTACGTGTAATGCACAGTACAGATATTTACCGCTATATCAAAATAAGTCGTTTACCATACATTCAGGCTCCAATTCTCTTCTTGAAGGCGGGAAAAGCAGAGTAGTATTGACATTAACTTACCCAAGCAATACAATAGGTATGTTTGTGACTGTAAGAAGTAGCAAAGGCTATGACCCAAGCATGGGTTTAAATCTTGCAAAGTACATCGCTTCTGAAATTGCGCGTCAGAGCCGCACTCCTGATGGCATATTATTGTCAGAGGTTTTAGACCATATTACTATTCCGAGCGGCACGGATATAGTTGATGTGTTTTTTATGGTTGATGTAAATGGAGCGAATAATTTCCTTAATAAACAGCCCGAAAGTAACTGGATGATTGATGATTCCAGATATACCTTGGCAGGGCGCAGAGGTGGCATAAATAACTATTTAGACATAGATGCAAGTAGAAGTACCACCTTATATTTAGGTATGAGAAACCCATCTACATACAGCGCGATTGATGTAGTGGTAAACGTTGTGGCTGTTTTGTCTAATTGATTATGGCAACTCTAATCCATTTGTTAAAAAACTTTAACTTTCAAACTGAGACACTACCAATTTTACCATCCATTCACTTTCTACACATAAATGTAATATATTCGCATTGGTAGTCTTTGTTTCTTAACATAAATACAACGAACGTGTGAGTCTATTATGCAATAATGCTTTGTAAATTACGTAATATTATTAAATACATCGTCTATGTACAGTTTGCAATTCATGAAATCAATGATGCTTGCATGTTGTGCTGTTATTATTTCGTACAGCGCATCCGCAAATCATATGACATTGAAGAAAGCAATGTCGTCGAAACTTGTTTCTGTTAACGCAGTGGGCAACGGCGGCGCCTGTGGCAAATGCATCAAACTGGAACTCGCAAATAACACTAAGACTGAGCTGGAGCTGGATGTAGACCCCGCATTGATCTTCGTTCCTGAAGATACTACCTATCAAAACCTGGTGCTGCTTGGTAATGAAACCATTGCGCTTACTCCTAATTCGTGTAAGGAATTCAGCCTGCAAACTTTCTGTGGTAAGAGTTATGCAAAGGGCCCATTTGCCGGATTGCACTACAAGTTCTGGAGGCAGGGTGATAGCGGGCTGATCAAAACACTGACTTTTGTGAAGGCAAACAATATTTCGATGCACCTTGCCCAGTGCTCTGTATGGGTGTTTACCAATTTTAAATGTATCAATACTGTTTACTCTTCGCTGGATCCGCGGATGTCGGAGAGTCTTGTGAAATTTATTGCCTCATTAAGAAACAACCGGATGCCGGATTATTTTGTGGAAAATGAACTGAATGACCGGCCGGGACAGTTGGTACTGGTGCCCGACAGGGAAAAGGTGATAGTGACCATGCATTGGGGCGCCGAAGATGGCTACAGGCGTATGCGGCTTTCAATATTCAGGGAAAACGGAGAGTTGTACCGGGAAATCGAAGCCGACCAGATCATAGATAAAATTGGTTTTACGGTCCAGGTATCATTTGATCCCCGTAAAGACCCCAAAGGCGTTTACTTCGTGCAACTTCATGATGACGCCAATAAAGTGTGGGATCAGAAGAAGATTGTTGTAGGCGTAAGCGAGTGTGAATTGCAATTGTTCCAGAATGGGCGGGGCAGGGGTTGAGCCGATGCTGGCCTGAATATTGCCGCGGTGTCGTCAGTGGCAAACTTTGCTTTTCTCCTGTAGCTCCTGCTTACCGCATACTGCCTTAGCTTTAGCGGTAGCGCAAAGGCCGGGGCTATTGGGAATGTAACACGTTCGAAACGTAAATACTATTTCGGCCGATTTACTGATTTGCGGTTTTTGTACAAATTCCCTATATTTGCCTTCGCTTATACCCGTTTGGCCTTCCCGGTCCGGTTTTTATAAGTTCCTTTTTATCAATATCTTTTCTTTAGCTTACAATTTTTTTCAATTTTGATGGAATACAATACTACGCGCACTAAACTGCTCATGCCAGAATATGGGCGTAACGTGCAAAAAATGATAGAATACCTCGTAACCGTGGACGACCGTGAAAAAAGGCTCCGCCAGGCAGAGGTTATTATTGAACTGATGGGTACCCTGAACCCGCACCTCAAAACCATTGAGGATTATAAACACAAGTTGTGGGACCACCTGTTCCAGATGACGGATTTTAATCTCGATGTGGATGCACCTTATCCGTGTCCCACACCGGAGATGATTTATAAAAAGCCGGAAGTGCTTCCGTATCCACAGGAGAATTTCAAGCATCGCCACCTGGGTAAGAATATACAGGAACTGCTGAACAGGGCGATGAACGAAACAAACGAAGAAACCAAGCAGGGTCTTACACAGGCCATAGGCTACTACATGAAGCTGGCGTATGCCAACTGGCATAAAGAACCGGTGCATGATGATATGATCAAAAACGAGCTTGCTGAGATTTCGGGCGGCAAACTGGTATATGAAACAGGTGGATACCGTGTTCATTTTGATAATACCCGCACCTTTAAGCAACGCCCGGGTGGTGGCCGTAATTTCAAAGGCAACCAGGGCGCCGGCGGCGGTGGTCAGCGCAATAATAACTTCCGCGACAACAATGGCGGTGGCGGTGGTTACGGAGGCAGCTTTAATAAGAACAGGAAGTTTAAGAAGAAGTAGTAACCACCTAAAACCCCTGACCCCTAAAGGGAACCTGCTATTGGGCTGTGTCGCAGGGTTTTGGGGCCAGGTGTTCTATTTAGCAAAATTATTTTTTCACATGATCTCCGATAATATGGGGAAGCCCCTTTAGGGGTTTGGGGTTTATGAACGCATTTGAAATTCACGGTGGCCATTCTTTAAATGGTTCCATTACACCGCAGGGGGCAAAGAACGAAGCATTACAGGTACTATGTGCCGCACTGCTTACTGATGAGCTTGTGACACTCAGTAATGTGCCCGATATTGTGGATGTAAATACCCTTATTGAATTGCTGGAAGACATGGGTGTGAAAACTGAACGCCCGGCAAAAAATACCATAATACTCCAGGCAGATAAAATTGATCCTGATTATTTTACTACGCATGCTTTCAGGAAGAAGTCAGGCAAGCTGCGAGGCACTGTGATGCTGGCTGGCCCTTTGCTGGCGCGATTCCGCAAAGCGTACATACCACAGCCCGGTGGCGATAAAATAGGGCGCCGCCGCCTGGATACCCACATTCGCGGATTTGAGAAAATGGGTGTGGACTTTGTATATGACGTAGATAACCAGATGTTCAGTCTTGATGCAAAAGAAGGGCTGAAGGGTGTGCGGATTCTGATGGAGGAGCCGTCCATCACCGGTACTGCCAATCTGATAATGGCGGCTGTGATGTGTGAAGGAATTACCACTATCTATAATGCTGCCTGCGAGCCTTACATACAGCAGCTTTGCCGTATGCTGATAAGCATGGGTGCAAATATCTCCGGCATCAGTACTAACCTGCTCACAATTGAAGGCGTTCACAAACTCCGTGGCTGTGAACACCGCCTGCTGGCAGATATGATAGAAGTAGGTTCTTTCATTGGCCTTGCCGCAATGACCGCCAGTGAACTCACCATTAAAAATGTAGATGCCGGCCAACTCGGCATTATCCCCGAAACTTTCCAGCATCTGGGTATAGAGCTGTCAATACAGGGAGATGATATTTACATACCAGCCCAGGAACATTACCGGATACAGAAATTCATTGACGGGTCAATCCTCACAGTTTACGATCATCCATGGCCCGGCCTTACGCCCGATCTTTTGAGCATAGTGCTTGTGCTTGCTACGCAGGCAAAAGGTACAGTACTGGTACACCAGAAAATGTTTGAAAGCAGGTTGTTCTTCGTGGATAAGCTAATAGAAATGGGCGCACAGATAGTACTCTGCGATCCGCACCGTGCAGTAGTGATAGGCCTCGATAAACAGATACCTTTAAGAGGTATCAACATGGTATCTCCCGATATACGTGCAGGTGTAGCCCTACTCATTGCCGCCCTTTCGGCTACCGGCAAAAGCATCATTCAAAATATCAACCAGATAGACCGCGGGTATGAGCGCATTGATGAGCGGCTGAATGCGCTGGGGGCGGATATTAAAAGGGTGAAATTTTCGTAACCGCTGAACACCTGAAGGGTTCTTTTAAGATTGCTTTTCGTCAGCAACAAATGAAGATGCACAAATAATCATCACAAATATGCTGGGCCAAAAAGTAAAGGAATTGACAATACCCTCCAATAAAGAAACAGAAGTGCAACTTCATATGCCGCCGGGCATATATTTCATAACAGCTATTATGAAAAATAATATTGTAACTTCGAGGCTTGTTGTAGATTAAAGCCCGAATTTATGAGGTATTTCACATCTGGCCTGCTCTTGTTTTGTTTTGCATTGATAGCAGTTAGTGCACATGCACAAAGCTGGGGCGTTGTTGGCATTCTAGGTTTTTCCGGGGCAGAGGCTGATTACGAATCTATGGCCTTGGACACCAGTGGTACACCCTATGTGGTTTACCAGGATTATGCCAATAGTTTTAAAGCCACTGTAAAAAAATTCAACGGCAGCAGTTGGGTAACTGTAGGTATAGCAGGTTTTTCGGGTGATGTTGCCAATTTTACTTCTATTGCTGTAAATCGTAGCGGAACGCCCTACGTGGTTTTCCAGGATGGAGCCAATTCTCAGAGGGCTACGGTCATGAAATACAATGGCATCAATTGGATACCGGTGGGTACGCCCGGTATTTCGCCCGGTATTGTTGGGTACACACGCATTGCAATTGATACCGGCGGTCTGCCCTATATTGCCTACCAGGATGACAGCTTCCCGTTCGGGCCCGGCCCGCTTACGGTTATGAAGTTCGACGGAGTCAGCTGGCTTCATGTTGGCAGCCCCAGCTTTACATCAGGTGTCCAGTCCCTGGACCTGGCTATATCGGGACGCACGCCTTACGTAGTTTACCGCGATTCGTCCAGTGGCCTGGCAGCTACAGTAGTGAAATTCAATGGCAGTAGTTGGGTGACAGTGGGCATACCTGGCTTCTCGGCAGGCGGGGTAGCCGGTGTTTCTATTGCTATGCATGTTGACACCCCCTGTGTTACCTATACGGATAATGCCAACAGCCAGAAAGCGACCGCAATGAAATACAACGGCAGTGGCTGGGTTAATATTGGCACTCCGGGATTCTCCGCAGGAATAGCCGATTATACCACGATAGCAGTTGACGCTTCAGGCACACCATTTGTTGCGTATTCCGATGGCAACACTGTAAATCATTATGCCACGGTGATGAAATTCAATGGCACAACATGGGTAAATGTCGGTAGTCCGGGATTCTCGGGTACCCTATCCAATTTCACCAACATTGGGCTCGACAAACTCGGGACCCCTTATGTATGTTACCAGGGTTTTACCGGCGGGCAGAAAGCATCTGTGATGAAACTGCTACCACCATCCACGGGATTAAGCCTTACAATGAATACTGCTGCCACACTCAACATTTCTCCGAATCCCTGCCATGGAGTATTTACGATCAAAGTTGCTGCTGCACAAAATGAAGATGCAACTGTTGTCATCACGAATATGCTGGGCAGGAAAGTAACGGAACTAACTGTACAGACCAATAAGGAAACAGATGTGCTACTACATGTGCCACCGGGGATGTATTTCATTTCTGCGGTGATTGCGAATGAACGATTAGGAGCGAAAATAGTGGTGGAGTAGGTGTTGATATTCCATAAAACACCAATCAATATATCAATGTCTAAATCATCTGTAAAGAACTTCGTCCTTATCCCTGCAATTGGGTTATTGATAGCGCTTTGTTGTCCGCGGTTAATTGCTCAGTTGCCTGTCCACCAAACAAACGGAATTGACAGGTCAAATGCGCTGCTTGAAAAGAAGATAGGTGCTGTAATGACGGCTATTTCCAACCGGTCGCCGGCCCATGAAAAAGCAGCAACCGACGTTGCGCAAAAATCAGATAAGTTGTCGCTATACATCGAGTATCTGAAGCAGCGTATCATCAATGAATCCGGCGGTATGGATGAAGAGGGAATGCCAGAGCACATGGACAATATTGATGTAACAACCAACCTGCTGGTAACGAAGAAAGCAGGAGATACATTGCAAGACAAAATGAACGATCTGCGGCGTTTCCTGTTCCACCAGGTTCAAGGTCAGGACAGTGCCATCCGGTTCATCGTTCTTAAAGCCGAGGTAAACCCGGATACCCGAAACCCGCACCAAAGCTGGGCAGAAGAAAATTTCAATCACATGCCCGTGATCGCTGCAATAACTATACTAACTAAATATCAGAACGATGTAAGAAGCAGTGAACTGGTGGTATTGAACTGCATACTGGATGACTCGAATAGACCACGAGGAAAAAGATTTTCGCGCCCCTAATTCCTGATCAGCACTTTTATAGACTTACTCATTTTCTCCGAGCGGATCTTCAGAAAATACATACCGTTGCTGATGCCTTTCAGATCGATCTGCCTGTTCAGCAATCCGTTCTGCGGAGTGGTTTTTTCAGAATAAACTGCCTGCCCTAAAAGGCTGGTGATCTCTATCGTCACTTCCCCGTCATCGCTTAGCGAGCCGGTAATATTGAAGGTCCCTTTATTGGGGTTCGGAACAATATCGATATTATTGATAGGCCTGGTGTGGAGGATACAGGACGGAGTCTGCACGACCAGCTTACCTGCGCCAGAAGTGTCGGAAGGGCATGCGGCCGAAACCGGCACACATCTATACCGATTGCCTGACATGGCTGTGGTTACCGGTGAGATAGTCAGTGTAGGGGTAAAGACACCCGAGTAGGGCGCTGTTGGAGTCAGATTTACAAAGCCGGAACCGGTGTTCTCTTGCCACTGGTAGGTGGTGGATGGGACTATATCATGTATGACGAAAGTAGCCGAACTGCCCGAGATCACCGTATCGTTGGCCGGTTGGGTCGTTATTGTATTTGGCACCGAGTGATAGAGCGCCATTACCTCGCATGGCGTTAAAGCACGGTTCCATATTGCCAGCTCATCCATTGCGCCGTAGAAGAACTGCCAGGTGCCGCCATCCACCGCCCCGATATAGTTGTACATAGTTGATGTGGGATAAGTTTCAAGACCGGGCAGCACTGCCGTATTCATCAGCACGCCGTCCAGGTATACGTTCATCACACTGGTTGCAGAATCGTAGGTGCCCGTCATCATGTGGTAATTGGTATCAAGCGTTGCAACTGAAGTGCCTACTTCATTTGAAATTGTTCCGGGATCCACATCCCTCCTGATCTTAACTTCACCCCCGATAAAATAAAGCATATGCGGATCATGTGCAGGTGTAGCATCACCTCTCCAGTATATCTGTTCCTGGCTGGTAAAGGAATAATTCTGCGATTTCACCCATGCCGAAATGGTAAGGCTGGCAGTAATATCTGTTGAAATATCGTAGCCCGGTGTTCCCGGTGGCACATATATGTAATCACTGGTGCCGTTGAAATAAAATGCTGTGTTTGGTACGCCATAACGCCCTGCGGTATTGGTTGTTCCGTGAATCGTTCCGTCATGCCCGTGCCCGGAGCTGTCAACTGCATTACCCGTAAACGGAAACCAGACTATGAGGCCTGATGCCGGAAGATAGGAAGGTAGCTGCGCGAATGCCGGTGATTGCAGCAATACAACGGAAACGAGTAAAATTGCTTTCTCATAAAAGGGATTTTATAAAGTAAGTATAAGGAATTGTAAACTATTAAACGAGCAAATGAGTTATGAATCTCGTTTATGAGTCTGTCGCCAACAAAAAAGGTGCGATTGAGGTGTACCGGTTTATCAACTGTAATGCTGTTGCAGATACTCAATAAAAACCTTCAGATCGGTATCACTAACAGTTTCCTGCTCCCCCTTATCATAGATAGTCAGAAAATAAATGCAGTCTTTCTGGATTTTAACGCAGGTAATAACTCTGGCTCCTCCGCTTTTCCCCCGGTCTTTACTTTTTATGGCTAACCTTATTTTAAAACAATCCCTGCCTAATGGTTTGCCTTTTTGAGGAAATTGCTGAAGCTGACTTAGAAGTTGTTCAAAATCTTTTTTAAGAGAAGGATACTTTTTGGAATATCCCTTTAGTTTTTTTACGAATCCTGGCAGGTAAACAAAATCCATAAATAAATGAGTGCGCTATAATTGAGCAAGTAATTGTTTCGTTGATGGTGTTTTAAGATTACCTTTTTGATGCTGGCTCATTTCTTTAAATGCCTGCTTCAGTTCGTCAAATAGTTCTAATTTTTTCATGTCCTTTTGTACACGTTCCCACTGTTTCAACGTTAGTTGAATACCAGTTTTTTTGCCGCTGCCGTTTGTTATATACTGTACTTCCATAAAGGCTTATTTATAGTTATGTAAAGTTAAATAAAGAATCTAACCGAAACAAGAGCAGTCTTTATTTTGAATGAACTCTGTTTTAGACAGCACTCTTCTCAAAAGGCCTTTTCACATAGCCGTTCCGCTGTTCCTGCGCTTCTTTTGCGGCCTTTACAAAGGCTACAAACAGCGGGTGGGGATTCTCGACAGTGCTCTTATACTCAGGGTGAAACTGTACGCCTATATAGAATGGGTGATCCTTGATCTCTACTATCTCTATCAGGTTGGTTTTCGGATTTTTTCCTACAGGTATCAACCCTGCATTTTCAAAAGCTTCGAGGTAGTCGTTGTTGAATTCATAGCGGTGGCGGTGGCGCTCAGAGATATTGGTGTTGCCATAAATAGCTGCTGTGGCAGAATCTCTTTGCAGTTCGCACTCATAGCTGCCCAGGCGCATGGTGCCGCCCTTCTGGGTTATTGCTTTTTGCTCTTCCATCATACAAATAACGCCCTGGTCGGTATCGGGGTCCATCTCTGTTGAGTGGGCTTTGGGCATGTTTAATACATTACGGGCAAACTCCACACAGGCCATTTGCATGCCCAGGCAAATACCGAAAAATGGAATTTTATTAACCCTAGCGTAACGGATAGCATCTATCTTACCTTCAATGCCACGACTGCCGAAGCCTGGTGCTACCAATACTGCGTCAAGATTGAGCAGTTTTTCTTTAGCATTTTCTCTTGTCAGATATTCGGAGTGTATGTTGCGGACTTCTACTTTGCATTCATTCATTGCTCCTGCATGTATCAGCGCCTCAAGTATAGACTTATAGGCATCCTGCAGTTCCACATACTTTCCTACCAGTCCTATGATGACCTTGCTCTTGGGGTAGCGGAGTTTATTAAGGAATTCTTTCCATTTTGTCAGGTCAGGTTCCTTCCCCATTGGCAGTTTCATTTTCTCAAGGCTGATGACATCAAGCCTTTCACGCATCATTTCCAGTGGCACCCCGTAAATAGTATCAGCATCAAGGGCTTCTATTACAGCATCCTGGGTTACATTACAGAACAAGGCTATTTTACGTTTTATCTCCTTGTAAAGCGGCTCTTCAGTGCGGCAAACCAGTATATCGGGGTTAAGCCCGTGCTCGCTCATCATTTTTACAGAGTGCTGAGTTGGTTTTGTTTTCAGTTCCTTGGCCGCCTTAAGATATGGGATCAATGTAAGGTGAACTACCAGGCAATTCTCATCACCCATTTCCCATTTAAGCTGGCGAACCGCCTCAATATAAGGAAGTGATTCTATATCGCCTACGGTGCCACCAAGCTCGGTAATGATAATATCGTATTGGTTATTTTCTCCCAGCAGCAGCATCCTGCGTTTTATCTCATCAGTAATATGAGGTATTACCTGTACCGTTTTTCCAAGGTATGCGCCTTCGCGTTCCTTGGTGATCACATGCTGGTAAATGCGGCCAGTGGTCACGTTATTTGCCTGCGAGGTGTATGTATTCAGATAACGCTCATAGTGACCAAGGTCAAGATCGGTTTCGGCGCCATCTTCGGTCACATAACACTCTCCATGCTCGTAGGGATTAAGCGTTCCCGGATCAACGTTAATGTAAGGGTCGAATTTCTGGATGGTGGTGGTGTATCCCCGCGCCTGTAGCAGTTTTGCGAGGGAGGCTGCAATAATCCCTTTTCCTAATGATGAAGTAACGCCACCGGTTACAAAAATGTACTTTGTCATAACGCTCCTGTTTTTAAAGACCGGTGCGCAGCTATAAATAACAATAAATTATTGGGAGTAGCTCTTGCGGTCAAACAAAGATACGATTGTTAATCGAAAGTCAAAGGCAAAATATTCGCCGGCATTGGCTGTCAGGTAACTGCGTTGGTGCCTTCTTTATTTTTTTCTTTTCGCATCAGCAAATCCAGCCATTTACTGGACATAAAAGGCCTTTCTATATAGTAATAATACACAGATGATATTGAAATTATTGGAATGCATAATAAAACAATCTGTAATAAAAGGTTCGGCAGATAATAGCTCGTAATATGTAATTTTAGTAAGTACCTGCCTGTCACTGAAATGATGGTATAGTGAAGGAGGTATATAGAATAGCACATGCCACCGATAATAGGTATGTACTTAAAACTAAAAACCTTGCTAAGCGTTTCATTTTTTAAAATGGTGTAATAAAAAAGGCCAATTAACAGAGGAAGGAACATTCTTCCCCAAAAAAGTGTGTCTGCTGGTATTGTCTTGCTTTTTATTGGGAGATAGACCAGGGCAATAAAACAAAATATAGAAGCAAATGCCACCCATTTCTGATTAAAAAAATGCGGAAACGAATCGCTTACATACAAGTCGGCCAATAGTATGCCGGTAAAAAAATACTGGGCAAATGCATAAATGCTGAGATAGGCAGGTGGGTAGAACCTTTGTAAACACACAATTCCTATAGTTGCAGCAATCAAGACAGATCTGCGTATCAATTTATTACCTGCCAGCAAGCTGAATAGTATAGGGGCAAGGATATAAAACTGTATCTCTATTTCCAGCGACCACGTAACAACAGTTAATAAAGGTACCCTGTGAAAAATGAGATTATGGGAGTAAAACAATGAAGCAAGCCAACTGGGCAACAGATCCTTTTCCGGATGCACTTTAGTCAGTACCTCTAATATGAAAATACAGGTTATAGCAATAAAATACGGAGGTTCTAACCTGATCAATCTTCGTAAATAGTACTTTTTCAACGAGACTTTTTTACCCTTATTTATATAATGATGGGCAAATGGCAGGCAGAGAATAAATCCGCTCAGTACAAAAAACATTTCAACTCCCCGGTCACTGTTTGTGAGAAAGGTATTGATCAAACTATAATTGTCTGCCTGGTCGGTAAATTGAATGGTTGTTTTACGTACAAAATAACCATGCGTATGGAAAAGTATCACCAGCAATATTGCCAGAAACCGAATACCATCTATCTCCGGAAAATATAACTGGTTCGTAGTTATCCGGCGAAATTTATTGTAAATGTTACTAATCATGTTTGCAGGCTGCAGATTGTTAATAGTTCATTCGATTTTTTCATTGTTACAGCTGTTATTTTATTGGCATGGTTTCTTCTCTGAGCACATTTGTTTCTTCCTGTTTTTTATCGCGTTTCATTAGCTTTTCCAGCCATTTTTTCGACATAAAGGGGCGTTCAATGTACAGGTAGAATAATGAAGAGATCAATAGGATAGGGATGATATTTAAAATAAACTGAAGCGCAAGGTTTGGTAAATAATAGTTGGTAAAATGCACTTTTACCATTATCCGCCCGATCATGGAAATGACGGTATAGTGAATGAGATAAATGGTATAACACATGCCGCCAATGATGGGGATGAATTTATAACTGAATACTTTTTTGACCAATTCATTACGCAGGATAATGTAATAAAGTGTGCCGATCATAAATGGGAATAAGATGGCAAGCGGCAGCAACCCGGATGCATTTGTGTCCTCCCACCTGGGCATTAAAAACATTGTAAGCAATAGTACTAATGCAACCGGGCCAGCCCATTTTTTTCTGAAGAAATCTATGGCAAATCCGCAAACATAGAAGTCTGCCACCAATATGCCGGCCAGGAAATGCTGTGCTGATCCATAGATACTTAAAAACGAAGGCGGGTATAGATGTTGTACAACGACAAACATTATGATCAGGGCTGTAATCAGGCTTCTGCGTATTAATTGAGGCAATGCCAGCACCCTGAATATAAATGGTGCGACAGAATAAAACTGTATCTCTACTTCCAGTGTCCATGCTACGACAGTTACCAGCGGGGTATGGTGGAAAATTAAATTATGAGAATAAATCAAAGATGCACCTAAACTGGGTAATAATCCTCTGAAAGTATAGTTGCCCAGCAGTATCTGGGCAAGGAAAATCAGGATCATTACAATAAAATAGGGTGGTTCCAGCCGTGTTACCCTGCGTAAATAATATTGCTTAAGGTTGGGCTTTTTACCTTGATTGATATAATGATGAGCGAATGGAACGGCCAGGATAAATCCGCTAATGGCAAAGAACAAGGGAACACTTCTGTCGGCATTAATAAAAAACCGGTTTAACCAGTAGTAACTATCCGGGTTATCTGTAAAACGGATAGTGGTTTTTTCCAGAAAGTATCCGCGGATATGAAACAGGATTACCAGCGAAAGTGACAGGAACCGCATACCATCTATTTCAGCCAGGTACAACTGGTTGGTTGTTATCCGGCGAAATTTATTTGATAAATAGCTTAGCATAGTTTCATGGAGAACGGTATAAAAGTAATGAAGAAAACAGGAGCAGGCAATTTTTAACTACCACTGAAGTTATGTTTTTTTATGGCTCTTTGTGGTACAGGCTTACTTACAGGTTATTAACAAAACCACATTGAATGGTGGATAAATATATTGTCAGCTTATAAAGTTTGTGTCATGCCTACTGATTTAACTGTTAATTTTGGCGACTGCTATGCGTTTTCTCCGGGGTCTGTTAATTGTTGTCTTAATTTCTATGTGCAATGGGGCGCACGCCAGGCTTTCGTTTCCAAAATATGGCATTATCATTGAAATAGACAGCGCTTCGTTACAGCGGAGGATATTGGCCACTACCGATGATTTTGTAGCGTCGCAGCCTATGATGGCAAGTGCCAATATCATAAGTGATATAGAATTGCCACACAATATGGCTTCACAAACGGCTGATTTTTACCTCTTGCTGTTTTTATGCCTTATGCTGGGCCTGATAAGGTTTATGGACACCCGCTACTTTTATAATCTCTGGCGTGCTTTTCTCAATCCCACTTTAAGCAACCGGCAGCTAAAAGAGCAGTTGCAGGGTTCTGGGTTGCCCAACCTGCTGATGAATATTTTTTTCACTTTTGCCGGAGGATCTTATATGTATTATATAGTCCGTTTCTTTACCCCTAACCGGTCGGGGGTGATACCGCCTTCATTACTTATAATTATGTTAATTAGCGGCACTGCCATTATATACCTGGCAAAGTATGCTGCTGTGCGTTTCAGCGGCTGGGCATTCAGGGTTGAGGGTATTACAGAGCATTATCTATTTAATGTTTTTCTTATTAATAAGGTATTAGGAATTACACTAATACCATTTATTATTATCCTTGCATTTGCTGACAGGGATTGGGCGCAGCAGGTTGTAATTATTTCTTTTATCGTTGCTGGAGTATTGTTGTTAAACAGATATATCAGGTCCTGGCAGGTATTCGGGTCATTTTTCCAGTATAGCAAATTTCATTTTTTTATGTACCTTTGCGCCTCGGAATTATTACCACTGGCAGTTTTAATCAAGTTATTGGTCAAAGGGTTAATGTTTTACTAAACCAATATCACGGAGTTAATACTGTTTTTGTTCGAAAGCAGGTTCCGATAATCCTTATATATGGCCAAAGCTGTTAGTTCAAAAAAGAAGGGTGCTGAAAAAAAGGAACTGAAGGTCGGTAGTATACTAATAACCCAACCCCGTCCTGAAACAGAAAAGTCACCTTATTTCGACCTGGCTAAGAAGTATGAGATTAAGCTTGATTTCCATGCTTTTATCAGGGTGGAAGGCCTTAGTGGCAAGGAGTTCCGCAAGCAGCGCATTGATATCAGCGAATATACCGCTATCATATTTACCAGCCGTTATGCCGTTGACCATTTTTTCAGGATCTGCGAAGAACTGAAGGTAAAAGTGTCGCAGGACATGAAGTACTTCTGCATTACTGAAGCTGTGGCTTTATACCTGCAGAAATTCATTCTGTACCGCAAGCGCAAGGTCTTTTTCTCGGCTGATGGCAGCACACAGGGCCTGCTGGATGTGATAGGCAAGCATAAGAATGAAAAGTACATTCTGCCGGTTACCGACAGCGCCAAGAATGATATTGCCCAATACCTGATCAAACACACCATCAAGTACGCCGAAGGTACATTGTACCGTATGGTCTCCAATGATATTGCCCCGGTAATGCAGGCTGGTTACGACATGATAGTATTCTTCAGCCCGTTCAGCGTGCAAACCTTATTCGATTACAATCCTGAGTTCAAACAAAATGGCACCATTATCGGTGCATTCGGTCCTACCACCTCCAAGGCGGTTGAAGACAGCGGATTGAACCTGCATGTAAAGGCTCCTGCCGTTAATGCTCCTTCCATGGTGTCTGCCCTCGAGTTGTTCCTGGCAAAGAATCAGAAAATCAGTCAAAAGTAGTTGGTGAGTGGATAGCAGTTGGCAGTTCCCAGTTTGCAAATTGGCAGTTGCTCATGAAGCGAGGCCCATGTTGCGCAGGGTTAGTTGTACATCATACCTCATAAGTTGCCGATAGTTGAATATCCGGTATTGTTCCATTTCTCAACTATACTTCGCGCGGCATAAATCAGTGCAAGAAAATGGTTCACGCAAAGGCGCAGAGGCGCAAAGACACGAGTAATAATTGTTTGCTAATAAACACATTATGTAGTTATCAAGCTCGCAAAATCCATGTTTCGTTAATGC
>CAIMDZ010000024.1 GCA_903839875.1 uncultured Bacteroidota bacterium | reverse complement strand
GCAGGTGCATGGCAAACTCACCGGAACAATAAGGAAGCCAAAATAAAATGGCACTTCACCTGTGAGGATGCAAGGGTGAAATTATTAAAACTTTATCCGTCAATTCATGCGTGACATGACACTAGCGCTCTGTTGAAATCTCCAATTGCACTGAATGATACCCCCTCATTACCAAGCACATTTATTTCTATTTCAATCCCGGGGTGCAAATCAAGTATCTCCCGGTACTTATCAATTGATTTCCTGTGGTCATGCAAGTAACCATATTGCCTGGCAATCGTTTCCATTGCCAGCGCCTGGTTAATTTTATCCCCGTTTTTTTTGGAATAATCCACATTCATCTGGAAGTAATCAAAAGCTACCGGATAATTTTTCTGGCATTGAAAATATACCTGGCCCAATACCCTGTTAGCACTGAGAATTCCCTTTCCCCAGTTTATTTTTTCAGCTATTTTTTTTGCCTCGTTTGCAAGTATTAGCTTCTGTAAAGAATCATCACAATAAATTCCTTCCACACGGTCCAGTAATGTATTAACCTTTACCGTATCCGATGATAACATTTGAACCTTGGCCTTAATAGAATCGAGGTTTTTATCTGATTGACCGTATGTATTATAAGAAACTCCACTTAGCAATATTATTATTGATATTGCAGAATAAAATCTGTAAATAGTGCTCATGCAAATGTTTAAATTATAACAGCATTCCATGTAATAATTAAATATTAAAATATTACTTATGCTAAGTTACTAAATCTTCTCCAAATATACTATTCAAAAATTGTCAATAGATTTAAACTACTATCATGTTAATGTGTATCTCTTTAAAATTTCTTAAAAAAATATTTACTAAAAAGATACCTACATAATAAATTTTGTTTGTAAATTTACAATATTAACTAACTGTTTAAAAATAATTGTTAACAGATACCTAATAATTTACTTATAAAAATAATAATATGAAAATTATCAGCCATCTTTTTTCGATATCACTTTTAGTAGTTGTACTTTTCTCTGCCTCTGCGACATCAGCATCAGGCGTATCTTCAGGATACGTTTATTTTGGCACTCCTCAGTCTAACCATGGCGCCTGTGTTGGCCGTGGCGTTTGTGAAGAAGCCACAGACGGCATTAATGTTACATTCAAATATACTGATAATAACCCTAATGTGCTTATGATGATCTTCAGCCTTTCTGAGCTGATTCAAAAACAACCTGACCAGGCTGCCTACTTTACGGATGGATCAGGTTCATATATGTTTGATATTGACTACGCCCTTACAAGCGATATGTTTGCGCCTTTAGGTTTGCCAAGTGGATCATGGATTTTGTCAACAGGCAATAGTACAATTGTAATAAGCGGCGATATGGTCATTGATTACATCACTTTCTCAACGCCGGCCACAAACTATTAACAAGATTTGCCCAATACATTCATTCTTTCCATTTGTATGTGTTTTAATAAATACACACAATAAAAATACTCCATTGTGCAAAAATTCTTCGTCATTGTTAATCCACTATGAATATTTTTGCACCTTAAATTTCAGAGTGGTTATTGATGGATGAAAAAAATGAACTTGCCGGTCAGAGTGCGGTAATGATTAATGAAATGTACCAAAGCTGGTTTCTCGACTATGCCAGCTATGTAATACTTGAGCGTGCGGTTCCGGCAATTGAGGATGGCCTTAAGCCCGTTCAGCGCCGCATTCTCCATGCTATGAAGGAAATGGATGATGGCCGCTTCAACAAGGTCGCTAACATCATCGGTCAAAGCATGCAGTATCATCCGCATGGCGATGCTTCAATAGGCGATGCTATTGTTGGTATGGGCCAGAAAGACCTGCTCATTGAAACACAGGGAAACTGGGGCGACGTTCGTACAGGCGACAGCGCAGCAGCAGCCCGTTACATAGAAGCCCGCCTGTCCAAATTCGCGCTCGAAGTTGCATTCAATGCTAAGACCACCGAATGGCAGCTAAGTTATGACGGGCGGAAGAATGAGCCCGTGACACTACCAATGAAATTTCCCTTACTGCTTGCTCAGGGCACGGATGGTATCGCTGTCGGATTAAGCACCAAAATACTCCCGCATAATTTTTGTGAGATCATTGATGCTGCAATCAAACATTTGAAAGGAAGAAAATTTGAACTCTATCCCGACTTCCTTACTTATGGCATGATTGATGTAAGCAACTACAACGACGGCGCACGTGGCGGCAAAGTCCGCGTCCGCGTGCGTATTGAAGAGCTGGATAAGAAGACCATAATTATCAGAGACGTGCCATATGGCGTCACCACTACCTCACTTACTGAAAGCATTCTGAAGGCCAACGAGAGCGGTAAAATAAAAATTAAGAGTGTTACAGATAATACGGCAAAAGACGTAGAACTGACAGTGCAGCTTGCTCCCGGTGTGTCAACCGATCAGACAATAGATGCTTTGTATGCTTTCACTGATTGCGAGATCTCCATATCACCAAATGCCTGTATTATTATAGATAATAAGCCTCATTTTGTTTCTGCAAGTGAAATGCTGCGCCAGTCGGTATCGCATACCAAAAACCTGCTTCTCCGTGAGCTTGAAATAAAACTGGGTGAACTGAATGAAGACTGGCATTACTCCTCGCTGGAAAAAATATTTATCGAAAAACGCATCTACCGGGACATTGAGGAACAAACAACATGGGAGGGAGTACTGAAAGCAATTGATAACGGACTGAAGCCATACAAAAAGAAATTCCGCCGCGAGATAACACAGGATGATATTATCCGTCTTACGGAAATCAAAATCAAACGCATTTCAAAATTCGATTCTTTCAAAGCCGATGAGCATATCAAAGGGGTGGAATCTTCTATTGAAGAAGTAAAAGGGAACATTGCCAACCTTAATGATTTTACGATTCACTATTATGAGAATCTGTTGAAGAAATACGGCAAAGGCCGCGAACGGAAAACTGAGATCAGGCCGTTCGAAACCATTCATGCAACAAACGTAGCTATTGCGAATACAAAGCTCTATGTGAACTATAAAGAAGGCTTTATAGGCACCGGGCTTAAAAAGGATGAGTTCGCTTTCGACTGCTCTGACCTCGACAACATCATCGTTTTCCGCCGCGATGGCAAGATGGTTGTGTCGAAAGTATCTGATAAGAACTTTGTAGGAAAGGACATCGTTCACATTGCTATTTTCCAGAAAAGTGATGAGCGGACTACCTACAACATGCTATACATGGATGGTAAGACCGGTATCACCTACGGCAAGCGCTTTAATGTCACAGGCATCACACGCGACAAAGAATACGACCTTACCAGGGGCAACCCCAATAGCAAGATCAAGTACTTTTCCATGAATCCAAATGGCGAAGCCGAAGTAATAGCCATCACCTTGCAGGAAATCAGTAAAGCCCGCACCAAGGTGTTTGACTTCTCCTTTGCCGACCTCGAAATCAAGGGCCGCAGCGCACAGGGAAACCAGGTGACCAAGTACCCGATCAAGAGCATACGGTTCAAAGAAAAAGGCCGCTCTACCCTATCCGCACCACAGATTTGGTACGACGATACCGTTGGCCGCCTCAATAAAGATAGTAACGGCAAGCTGCTCGGCCGGTTTGACGAAAAAGACCGCGTTATCGCATTTTATAAAGACGGCTCTTACGAGGTAACCGACTTCGAACTTACCAACCGGTTCGATGCCGGCAACGTTGTTCATATTGAGAAGTTCCATCCGCAGAAGGTGATCACTGCTATTTATTTCGATGCAAAGAACAAGCAGTTCAATGTCAAGCGTTTCCTCATAGAAAGCACTACGCTTAAGAATAAATACACATTTATTAAAGAAGGAGAAGGCAACTATCTCGAACTGGTGACCACCCAGCAGGAACCTGTCATCATTGTAAGAAAAGGCAAGAAAAAGTCTGACTGGAAAGAGGAAAAAGTAGCCCTCCACGAAACAATTGACATTACGGGGTGGAAAACTATAGGTACCTACCTTGCAGGCGAAGATCTCAAGGAAATAACCCTTTTACCCGTTCCCGGAGATGAAACTACAGAAAATGATACCCTTACGTTATTTTAAAGGCATGAATTTTTAATAAAAATAAAATTATTACCTTCACAACGGATTATTAGTGAACATGTCAAATACTTAAGTTGTTTTCAAATTTATGCAGGTATTGAATTTATATTTGCTTATAGATCGCATCCTTTGACCAACGACTTTTTTATATGCCAAAGATCCGTAGAAACCGGAACGAAGGCATGACGACTTACGACCAAATGAAATGAAAAAGATCGAACTTGAAATTGTAGCTTTATCTCACAGTATTACACAAACCCATTCTTACGCAGTAGTGCTTGGTGAGGTGGACGGGCTCCGCCGCCTGCCAATAGTTATTGGTGGCTTCGAAGCACAGGCTATTGCCGTTGCGCTCGAACGCATGCAGCCCAGCCGCCCGCTTACACACGACCTCTTTGCCAACTTCATGGCAACATTCAGTATAGAGCTGACAGAGGTAATGATTTACAAACTCGAGGAAGGCATCTTTTTCTCCAAACTCATGTGCCGTCACGATAGCGAAATTGTGGAAATTGATTCACGCACCTCCGATGCACTGGCTATGGCGGTACGAGCCAATTGCAAAATATACACCTACGAAAACATACTGGAAGCAGCAGGCCTTTACCTCGAGCAGCCCGAAGGCACCGCCGGCGAGCCCTCAACCGAAACAAAAAAACCTAAACCTGCAGCTCAAGGCGCCGCTATGCCCGATGCCGATATTAAAAAAATGAGCCTCGAAGAACTTAACAAACTCCTCCAGCAAGTACTCGAGCAGGAAGACTACGTCCGGGCCATACCTATCCGCGACGAAATCAACAACAGGAAAAAAGGTAAATGATTTCTTCCTTTGCTCATCGGAGTTATTTATCAAACGTAGGCGGATATTCCAACGCCAAAGTGATAAAACACAAATACATTTGCTGAGCAAGCGTTTCAGCGGACTAAAAAAATGAGCAATCCACAAAATAAATAAACAACACTTACCAACAATCCAAAATAACCTATACCAAATTACTAATTCCCAATACCCAAGTTATCCTATTTCCTCTTCCATCCTCCTTACTAACTCCAACGCTGCAGGGGTACCCATCTCCTTCAGCATCATTATCATCGTCTCCTTATCTTTTGCTGAGAATGGATCTTTGGCAGGTATTATCTTCTTCATACCGGGTTCCACATGAGCAAACATTGCCCTGATCGCATCATTGATAATTATGTCAAATACAAGGTGTACCCTGTCAGTAGTTCCCAGGTTGGAAAGGCGATGCGGCAGGTCAAAATTCATATACCAGCAGGTGCCCGGCAGCATATCCACCCGTTCATTATCCAGGTAAAATTCAAGTTGAGGATTGGTAGTTATAGGCACCTATATCCTTGCCTCTCCCTTTTCAAAACTCAGGTCATTATCCCTATGCTCCTTTATCACAGAACCGGGGTTCATCTTCAGCAGACTGACAGCCTTATGCTCACATGGAAATTCTGCAATGAGGCTCCTGATATATGGGCATTGACCCATCAATACGGTATCCTTAAATACATGCTCTGTTTTGTTCTCAGGCAGAATGTTACCGGTTACTCCATTGATAGACCTCAATGGCAAAGCGCTCCACCCAGAAAGTAAACGGCAGGCGGATGTATTTTATGATGGTATGCATTACCTGCTGTTATTTTCAACCGCGAGAACGGTTTTGAGATTCAGTTCGTGGGCAGCACGCATTACTGCTACAATGTTATCGGCAGTAGCATTTTTATCTGCATTGATGACTACCGTTGGCTCTGCATCCTGCGATTTGGCAACAGCCCTGTATATCCATCCTTTCAGAGAATCTACAGGTACAGAATTTGCACCTACAAAAAACTTCTGCTGGTCATTGATGGATACTACAACAGTCTGCTTTGCTTTTGTATCACTTTTCGCTTTTGGTATGGAGAGTTTTACCACATTCGGATTAGCGAGTGTGGATATGATAAGGAAAAACAGCAGCAGAATAAACAATATATCGTTCAGCGCTGATGTATGCCCTACCGTTTCGTTTTGCGACCGTCTTTTAATGTTCATCTCCTACACGGGTTGTTTGATGTCCTGAACGAAATCTAAAAATTCAACCGATGCGGTTTCAAGGCGGTTCACCTGTTTATTTATTTGCGCATTCAGGTAGGTAAAGCCCACATAAGCCAGCAGCCCAATGATAAGGCCGGAGGCTGAGGTTACCATCTTGGTATAAATACCACCTGCTATAGAGTTAATATCAAATCCCTGGTGCTGCACATTAAAGAACAGGATGATCATACCCGCTATAGTTCCCAGGAATCCAAGCATGGGGGCAATACCTGCAATAGTAGTGAGTACAGAAAGGTTCTTCTCCAGTTTATACACCTCCAGCTTACCGGTATTCTCCATAGATTTCTCAATGTAATCAAGAGGCTTACCAATACGGCTTACTCCTTTTTCAATTACCCTTGCCAGCGGGTTGTTGGCGCTTTTACAGGTATTAGTGGCCGCCTTAAAATTACCGCTCTCCACCTGGTCGCGTATCCGGCCCATAAATGATTGGTCAACAACCGCGGCTTTACGGATAGCAAGCAACCGCTCCACAAAAACATACACCAATATTAAGGAGCAGATAAGGAGAGGAATCATCAGTACGCCGCCTTCCATCAGTAAGTGAAAGAGGGAAATCTTTTCTATTGAAGCAGATGCTTCCAGTTGGGCGGCCTTCTGAACACTATCTAACGGAGCAGTTGTGGCAGCCTGGAGAAAAATGGTTAAAAAAGTCATGAATTAGTTTTGGTTTAACAAATATAACGAGAAAAACCCCAATACAGAAACCGCGAAATTTATTGGGTCCTTCATTGGGGCTTATTTAACAGTTAACGTAAGGTAGCCGGATTTATTATACCCTGCCAGCCAAAGAATGCCATTTAACAGTTTATGCACAAGATAGGTATTCAGTCTAACTTTAATAAAGTATCCACAATATATCAATTACATTCTGAATTTATGTGCATAACTAATAAATGACTTTGGTCATGTTCAGTTAGGTTTTAATTTTTCACGTATTATCTTTGCGGGGCAATTCTAAAAAATTACACAAAATACAGCCGGATCTCATGAACTGGAAAGATTATTTCACTTCGTCAATAGGTAAAAAAATTTTAGTAGGCGCTACAGGGTTATTTTTAATGATATTTCTGGTTGTTCATTGCTATGTGAATGCGATGATCTTCTGGATGGATGGTGGTAAGCATTTTACCGATGCTGCGGCATTTATGGGTGGCAATGTTGCCATTCGGATAGTCGAGATAGGCCTGTTTGCAGCATTATTGTTACACGCAATCCAGGGGCTTATGCTCGCTATGCAAAATGCAAAACGCCGTGGCGTTGGTTATGCGGTAAAGGCCGGTAATAAAACCAGCGCATGGTACAGCCGTAGCATGGGGCTGCTGGGCACCCTGATACTCCTTTTCCTTATTTTACATCTTGCCAATTTCTGGGCTCAAAACAGGTACGGACAGATGATGAACCCGGACTGGAAAGACACAGATCTGTATACCAATATGATAAACCTCTTCCACGGTCCTGATCCTTCTGCACAGATTTGGGTAGTAGTAGTGTATATATTAGGTTGCATCTCTCTTTCATGGCATCTGATGCATGGCTTCTACAGCGCCTTTCAGACATTCGGATTGACCACATACAGATACAAAGGTTGTATCAAGGTATTAGGCATCGCATTTTCAATATTAATACCATTGATTTTTATTTCAATGCCTTTATCCATGCACTTTGGATGGGTTAATTAACCGCTCTAACTTTTTTGCTTTAACTTTTGACTTTTGACTTTTAAATGATATGGCTCTTAATTCTAAAATACCTTCCGGTCCGTTAGATTCGAAATGGGAAACGTACAAGTCAACCTGCAAATTGGTGAATCCCTCCAATAAACGCCAGCTTGAAATAATTGTAGTAGGGACAGGTCTTGCAGGGGCATCCGCAGCAGCATCTTTAGGTGAGATGGGATATAAAGTAAAGGCGTTTTGCTACCAGGATAGTCCGCGCCGTGCGCATTCTATCGCTGCGCAAGGTGGTATCAATGCGGCAAAGAACTATCAAAACGATGGCGACAGTACCTACCGCCTGTTTTATGATACCATTAAGGGTGGCGACTACCGCGCCCGTGAAGGCAATGTACACCGCCTCGCCGAAGTAAGTTCCAGTATTATTGACCAGTGCGTGGCGCAGGGTGTTCCATTTGCACGAGAATATGGCGGTTTGCTGAGTAACCGTTCTTTTGGGGGCACCCAGGTGCAGCGTACCTTTTATGCAGCCGGCCAAACAGGGCAGCAATTACTCATCGGGGCTTATATGGCAATGGAGCGCCAGGTTGCCCTTGGCACGGTAACCATGTATTCCCGCCACGAAATGCTGGATTTAGTGACCATTGATGGTAAAGCCCAGGGCATAATAGTACGTAATTTAGTTACCGGCGAACTGGAACGTCATTTTGGCCATGCTGTACTACTTTGTACAGGTGGTTACGGCAATGTATTTTATCTTTCTACCAATGCCATGGGCTGCAATGCTACAGCTATCTGGAAGGCGCATAAGAAAGGAGCCTATTTCGGCAATCCTTGTTTTACTCAGATCCACCCTACCTGTATCCCGGTAAGCGGAGATCATCAGTCTAAACTGACCCTGATGTCTGAATCTTTGAGAAATGATGGCAGAATTTGGGTGTCAAAAACAAAGGGAGATAATCGCAAACCGGGCGAAATACCAGAAGAAGAACGCGACTACTACCTGGAAAGAAGGTATCCTGCATTTGGTAACCTGGTACCGCGCGATGTGGCCAGCCGCGCCGCTAAAGAGCGTTGCGATGCAGGTCATGGTGTAGGAGCAAGCAAGCAGGCTGTTTATCTTGATTTTGCATTCGCTATCAACCGTTACGGCAAAATAGAAGCACATAAACAAAACATCAGCAATGCAGATGCCAACACTATTCGCAAACTTGGCATGGAGGTGGTAAAAGAAAAATATGGCAACCTTTTTGAAATGTATGAAAAGATTACCGGCGAAAACCCTTATGAAGTGCCCATGCGTATTTATCCTGCAGTGCACTATACCATGGGTGGTTTGTGGGTGGATTATGAACTAATGACTACAGTGCCCGGCCTCTATACACTTGGTGAAGCTAATTTCAGCGACCATGGCGCTAACCGCCTCGGCGCTTCAGCCCTGATGCAGGGCCTTGCAGACGGATACTTTGTTATTCCCTATACATTAGGAAACAACATGGCCGATGAAATCCGCAATAAGGCAATTCCTACCGACCACCCTGCTTTTATTAAAGCAGAGAATGAGGTTAATGACAGGATCAACCGGCTGATGAATGTGAAGGGAACAGAAAGTGTGGAAAGCTTCCACAAACGTCTCGGCAAGATCATGTGGAATAAGTGCGGCATGGGCCGTAATGCAAAAGGTTTGAGTGAAGCAATAGAAGAGATAAAAGCGCTGCGTAAAGAATTCTGGGCCAACGTGCGGATACCAGGCGACATTACAGAATTTAATCCCGAACTGGATAAAGCAGGCCGCGTAGCCGACTTCATGGAACTGGGCGAACTGATGTGTATGGATGCCCTGAACCGCAACGAAAGCTGCGGCGGCCACTTCCGCGAAGAATCACAGACTGATGAAGGCGAAGCGCTGCGCGATGATGAAAAGTACATGTATGTTTCGGCGTGGGAATACAAGGGCGAAAGCAATTTTGAAATGCATAAGGAAGACCTTGTGTATGAAGTGGTACATCCAAGTGCGAGGAGTTATAAGTAGATTTGAAAATTGATTCAATAAATTGTCTGAAAAACTAATTGTAAAGAATTTCGGCCCGATTAAGCACGTTGAACTTTATATTAAAAAAGTTAATGTTTTAATTGGTGAACAAGGCACTGGGAAAAGCGCTTTGGCAAGGTTGCTAAATATATTTAATAGCGAAGGTTTTTTATTTGGAGGTGATGAAAATCAACTTACTTTGATTGATTTGTATGGCTTTTTCTTTAAACAAAATACTTTCATTAGATATGAAACACCTAATTATAGTGTCATTTTCGATAAGGAGAAATTTGCAATTAATTTTAGTGGGAATCACAAAGAAACATTACTAAGATTTTACAATGTTGGTATAGAGCTCTTTGAAAAACATAATTTTAATGTAAGTGATGAATATTATTCCTTAAAAGACTGGTTCGCAAAAAATATTGGCGGCTGTAATTATATTCCAGCAGAAAGAATTGCTAATATAAACATGAACCTAAGAAGAGGTGAAAAAGGCAATTTAGATCAATATTTAATTGATTTTGGAAATAATTTTTTGCAGTCAATAAAAATAAAAGAATTAGAAATCCCCTATTTTAAAAATGTAATCTATCGAAGAGAAAACAATAAAGACATTGTTATTTTTAATGGTGAGAGATTATATTTATATCAAGCATCAAGTGGCTTTCAGTCATCAATACCTATGACGGTAGTCCTTGAATATTTTTCAAGTATTAAGGATAAAATAAGATTTATTATTGAAGAGCCAGAACTAAATCTTTATCCGACAACACAATATGAACTGGTAAAATATTTAGTTGAAAAAACTCATGCTGAAAAAAACGGCTTATTTCTTGCAACACACAGTCCATATATTCTTTCTTCATTGAACAATTTGATTTTTGTCAATGAAATGGGGAAAATAGATCCTGTGAAAGCAACAAAGATTATTCCTAAGAAATACTGGCTTGATTATAAAGATGTATCAGCTTATATGCTTGTTAATGGAAAAGCAAACAATATCATGGATAATAAAGTCAAACAGATAAAAGCTGAAAAGATAGATAGTATTTCAAGAAAAATAAATGAACAATATGATGAAATGCTTGACATAAAATACCCTAAGAAAAATGAAGGATAGGATAAAGAATTGTGAAATATTCAGAGATAATCGTTCAACTCCTTCAGTAAGTGAAAATGGTAAAACATTTCAATTGGATAATAAGGAAAGTAAAGTTGAGGTAGTTGGTATTAAAGTTGATGGATGTGTTTTTACCAAGAAAGATGGGATAAAATGTGATTATTTATTGGGAGTAGAATCTAAAAAGAAATTGTTTTATATTGAATTAAAAGGCACCGATATTATTAAAGCAATAGAACAAATAGAAACTACAATAAGTAAGACAAAATCGTTTTATCCCAACTGGGTTTATGAAGCAAGAATTGTTTTAGGCAATCGAGTACCTGGAGTTACAGATAGAAGGCAATACGACTGCTTATCTAATATTGTTAAACCAAGCGGTGGAAGAATAATTATTAAACATCAGGATTTATATAAAGAACCGTATAAAGTATGGAACATTACAACATGAACCTCACACTGAAAGTGTGGAAACAGAAAAACTGCAAAGAGACAGGCAAATTTGAAACCTTCCAGGTGAAGAATATTTCTTCGGAAATGTCTTTCCTGGAAATGTTTGATGTGCTGAATGAGAGTCTTGTAGCTGAAGGTAAAGAACCCATCGCTTTCGACCACGACTGCCGTGAGGGTATTTGCGGTACGTGCAGTATGTATATCAATGGCCGTGCACATGGTCCCTGGCACCAGACCACTACCTGCCAGCTTCACATGCGTGAGTATAAGGATGGCGACACCATTGTGGTAGAACCCTGGCGCGCCAATTCATTCCCGGTAATAAAGGATCTCGTTGTTGACCGTACTTCTTTCGACCGTATCATTGCGGCTGGTGGTTATATATCTGTAAATACAGGTAATGCCGTTGATGCAAACACATTGCCTATCGAGAAACAAAGGGCCGATGAATCATTCGCAGCTGCATCCTGTATTGGTTGCGGCGCTTGTGTAGCGGCTTGTCCTAATGCTTCGGCTATGTTGTTTGTTTCTGCTAAAGTTGCACACCTCGCATTGCTTCCCCAAGGAGAACCGGAAAGGAAAGTACGTGCTGTAAACATGATCAAGCAGATGGATGCTGAAGGCTTTGGCAGTTGCACCAACATTGGCGCATGCGAGGCAGAATGCCCCAAAGGAATTTCTCTCGAAAATATTGCCCGCCTCAACCGCGAATATGTTGGCGCGGTGTTGTCTGGAAGTAAAGAAGGCTAAAAACCCTAAATCCCTGAAGGGACTTCACTGGTGAATATTTTTTCAGCACCAAATCTCCTTTGAGGGGTTGTTAATATGCTTCAGGCGAGATGAAAAAGTGCTCAAAATGATGCACTCCTGCCAAACTAAACTTTTTTGTACTGGCAGGCACACCTGCCCTGCCTATCAGCAGGCTTTTTGACCAAATATGCAGAACGTTTGCATTGCAGGTTAAAGGGTTGGGCTAAGAGGCTTGGACAACTCCTACAACAATTTGTTTGGCAGTTGCGGGGCCACATGCATTGGTAACCGGAACTGATTTTTTTAGTGCAGAAAACATAGCCATTCGGGACCTCTTTGTCTTTATAGATGAAAATACCACCAATATGGTATACCACCAGATAATTTCATGCTTATCTTTGTTTTATAATTAAAATATTCACAATTATGAAACAAATTCTCTGTATACTTTCGGCGCTATTACTGACCACCATTGGCTATGCTCAATACAGCGATGATATTATTCAGGCTAAGGCATTGGATGGAGAATTAAAAGAAAAAGGCCAGGTTAGCAGCGACGTGAGGTACCGAATGTCGGTACCAGTGCAAATGGCTGCCGGAGACCAACTGCTTATAGAATGCAAATCCACTGAATTCGTTTTAGGTATTGGCATCAGTGATGCAACTGGTTTCCAGACGAGGAAAGAAGATGATCCAATGTTTTTCAAATCTATAGGAAGCAAATTAACCATCCCGTTCAACTGTAAAAAAAGCGGCGCCTACAACATTGTAATTTACGCTAAGCAAGAGGATGCCAAGGGTCACTTCAATGCCAAAATTTTCTACTACAATAGCGGAGCGAATAAAGTATCTTCCAGTTCATCGTTTTGCGATAGATTGAAGTTTATTATAGCCAATTCTCCCTCAGGCTACCAATTCATCAATGCCGGCAGTGCAGGATTTATGTACAAGCCCTCTTTTTATCTGTTTCCCGGCACCTACTCAACGATTTTTACAAATACGGGAGGCCAATACCTGTGTACAGTAGCGAATACAACCGACCAGGGATCATTAAATAGAAAGTTCGATGAACTGGAAAGCAACTTGGCAAGTTGCCTCGTTGGCCACAAGAAAAATATTTATACGTCTGAAACAGTTAACGAGTCTGAAAAGAAAGATTTCATCCGCCGGGTTGAATTTTATCTTCCCGGCACAAATCCTGTGGACATAAACTCTGGCCATATAAACAACATAGTTGACCTCATAGTCCTACGCCTCGACAAAGATGGCGCTGATAAATTCAAACTTAGGATCGAGGTTCATTGATGGGAATATAAATTTCGCTGATTTATTTCCCAACCATCCGTTAAACTGGGGAGATACATAAGGTATCGCTCTTGAATTACTTCAATAATGATTTGTACTATTATATATGATGGAGTTAATAGAGATTATTGGGTATGTATTATTGATTCTCTTTTTCGTCGTCTTAGTTCTATCAACACTTTTATTTGCATTTCGCGTCTATTTAAAAGGTATGTGGAAAGCTGAACACGAAGGCGAGGATCCTAAAAATATACGTTGGATTTTTTACGTTAATAAGGAAGATAAACGAATTTTTGTTTCAAATAGATCAGTGTTCGGATGGTATCTGAACTTTGGAAACAAATATGGCGTAGCAATTGTGGCAGCTAACGTTTTATTATGTATTTGTTTTGTTTATCGAATATTCACGCACTCCATATTGGGATTTTGGTTTTTTGCGGTGGGCTTCACTGTAGTTTATATAGCCACCCGCGCGGCATTAATATGGAGTTTGCATCAGGAGGACGAAGAAGATGCAAAATATTGGCGTTGGAGTGTTTACTATAATAAACATGATAAGAGAATAATAGTCCCTCACAGATTTAGACTTGGATGGGGTTTGAATTATGGAAATAAATATGGTATAGCGGTTGCTTTAATTATTTTATTAGGACTTATTTGTCTTATTTTTTTCGGATCTTCTCACTGAGATTTTCCTTTTCAGTCTTTTGCCTGTCTTATTTTCTAACCGACAACCGCTTATAAAGGGTAACTCTCATCACCTACTCTCTTTTTGGGTTTTTTTCATAACCTTTATGTTTGATGAAATTGTACATTTAATTTGGAGAAAATCCAGTCAATCGTCTTATTTTTTTATAAAGGCTGTCTTATTAAAGACATCCTTTCTATTTTTGTAGCATGCTTAAGAAATTCAACTTCTTAATTTTTCTGATTGTTACCTCTTATGGCGTATACGCCCAACCTGATACTGCCAATTTCAAAAAAACGTTCAACCAACCTGACTCTAACGTTAATCCCGGTAGCCATCTCCGCATCAGCCTCGTTACCTGTGGGCCTGGCGACGAAGAAATATGGGAAGTATTCGGCCACACGGCTGTGCGGGTTATAGACAGCGCATACCATACCGACCTTGTTTATAATTACGGCACCTTCGATTATGGCCCCGATTTCGAAATTCAGTTTATGAGGGGAAAATTACTGTATAGCCTCTCAGTAGCGGAATTTGACGGATTTATGCCTGAATATGTGATAGCCAAAAGAAGCATGGAAGAGCAGGTGTTATTGCTCAATGATGAACAAAAAAAGGAATTGTACGCCTACCTCAACCGGAATGCTGAACCTGCCCACAAATACTACAAATACGACTTCTTCTTCGATAATTGCGCCACCCGCATCAGGGATGTTTTCCCGCATGTTCTTAAAGGCGGTTTTGTTTTCGGCCGCACCATGCAAAAGGATGCCCGGATCACCTTCCGCGATATTATTATCCGATACTTTTACCGCGATCACTGGACACGTGTTGGTACAAACCTCTTGCTGGGCAGTAAGATAGACAAGCCAATGACCAATGAAGACATCATGTTCCTGCCCGACTATCTGCGCTATGGTGTAGGCGGCGCAACACTCAATGGCAATAAGATTGCCTCAGCCTCCATCCCCATCCTCCCCGGCAGTGAAATGGCAAAAGCAGGCGTCAACCAGCCATTTATCCTTATGTGTTTGGTGGCATTGATTACCATTGCCGGTCTTACGGTTAAAAGATTGCGGATACTGGGTAAAATAATGAGTATGCTGCTGCTCTTCGTTACCGGTCTGCTGGGCTGCCTTATGCTGGTAATGTGGTTTGCAACCGACCACCAGGCATGTGCAGATAACTATAATTTACTTTGGTGCCTGCCGCCCAATATATTTATCGCCTTTTTTAACCCTAAAGGCAAAAGCCGTTATTCCCTGATAGGAATTGTATTGATTTTCGTTTCATTGGCAATGCATTTATTCAAGGTCCAGGGTTTGACCCTTTTCGAATTATCTCCCCTGTTACTTTCCCTGTTATTCGTTTACGGCATGATCTTTAAAAACAGTCACCCAAAACCAGCCACCCAAAATGCCTGAGATCAAAACACCCGTCACATCAAAATTTTTCTACCGCAAAATGGGGTCAGGTCCCGCAGTAGTGCTTATCCACGGCTTCCCGGAAAGCAGCGCCCTCTGGCGTAACATCTGGGATGACCTGGCTACATCCTATACCCTGCTTATTCCGGATCTGCCGGGAAGTGGCAGCACCCCCCTGGAACAGGAAACATATATACCACAAATGGCTGATTGTATATCACTTATGCTCGATACCGAATGTGTCGCTAAAGCTGTTATTGCAGGTCATTCAATGGGTGGCTACGTGGGTTTTGAATTTGCTTCCAGATATTCAGAGCGGCTTGCCGGCCTTTCTATAGTTCATTCTACCCCACTCGCCGATGATGAGGAAAAGAAAAGCATAAGGCTAAGATCAATCAGCCTAATAGAGAAAGGAGGAAAAAATGCATTTGTCAGGCAAATGGTACCCAACCTTTTTTCTGATGGTTTTAAACAATCGCATGCGGCTATAGTCGAAGAACAATCAGAGCTTGCTTTACAAATCGAAGCAAAAAGCCTTGTCAATTATACCAAAGCCATGATTGCCCGGCCAGACCATTCTTCGTTACCTGAAACTGCCGTTTACCCTATACAATGGATTCTTGGAACAGAGGACAAAATAATATTGTATAAAAAAATATTAACGTATTGTGCTAAATCCGGAATTAATTTTGTAACTTTTTATAATAATTGCGGGCATATGAGCATGCTTGAAGCCCCCGATAAGCTGATTAATGACCTTAGAAAGTTCATTAATTATTGCTATGAACGACTACATTAACCCATATGAATAACCGGCTGTTTGTCCTATTTTTTGCAATACTATCGCTCTCCTGTTTCGAAGCGGCAGCCTCTCATATTGTCGGTGGTGAAATGACCTATAAATACCGAGGTGACAGCATGGGCTATCATCGCTACCAGGTATCTCTGATCATATATGAAGATTGTCAGAACGGCCAGCCCGAAGCCATCAGGCAGGATAACCCTGCATATATTGCCGTATATCCTGCCGGCAGTATCATACCCTACAGAGTAGACTCTATTCCGTTTACCACTTCCATACCGGTGCCTGCCAATTTCACCAATGCCTGTGTCAGTAATATACCCCCTACCTGCCTGCTCAAGAAAACCTTTATCATGTATTATGCCTTTCCCAACAATAGTACAGGCTACATTATTGACAACCAGAGATGCTGCAGGAACAATGCGGTAATGAACATTCAAAGTCCCGGCGACAAAGGTTCAACTTACTATTGCTACATTCCTCCGTCATATATCCCCAACAACAGTGCGGTTTTCAAAAACTATCCGCCCCAGATTATTTGCCTCAATAACCCTTTGTTCTATGACCATTCGGCAACAGATGCAGATGGCGACTCCCTGAGCTATGGATTTGCAACACCGTTACTGGGTGCAAGTGATGCAGATATAAAGCCATGGCCACCTACCCCCCCTCCTTTCGACACGGTTCTATATAATGCACCCTATAGTTCACAGCAGCCCATGACCGGTTATCCTGCCATACAGGTTGATGCCAGAACCGGCATGATTACCGGTACGCCTAACCGTATTGGCCGTTACCTGGTTACCGTTTACTGCAATGAATACCGTAATGGAATACTTATCAATACCATCACCCGTGAATTCCAGTTTGTGGTTACAGATTGCTCAAAAGTTGTGATTGCTGATATCCCCATTTTTTCTGGCGAACCCAACACATACATCGTAGACTGCGAAGACTACAAGATAAATTTTGTAAACACCAGCAGCGGTGGTTTCGCCTACCATTGGGATTTCGGATTCCCCGGAGTCACTGATACCTCTTCAGCTTTCGAGCCGACTTATATCTACCCTGACACAGGGACTTTCACTGTAAAATTGGTAGTAAACCCCGGTTCTACCTGTCCAGACAGTATATCGAGGCTGGTGAAAGTATACCCGAAATTCCACGCAGCCTTTACCGATAGTGGTGGCAGATGTCCCGGCCTGGCTGTATCGTTCCTCGATCTTTCAACAGCTTCCATCAAACCAATTACCTATTGGAAATGGTACTTTGGCGATGGCGATAGCTCCCTGGTGCAAAATCCACAACATACATACAAGTTTGGCGGGGTTTTTGATGTAATGCTCATATCCATGAATGTAAAGGACTGCGCCGATACAGCCCTGAAACATGTGTTCATAGACAACTTTGGCCCCTTTGCAGGAAATGATACTACGATTGTTAAAGGTGAAAAAATACAATTCAATGCTACCGGCGGGACTTCTTACAGATGGTCACCACCTGATTTCCTGGATGATACCACTGTGTTTGATCCCACAGGTTTCTATCCTGATGCCGGCACCTACACTTATATGGTACATGTAACCAGCCCCTATGGCTGCAGCGGCTACGACACTATAATTGTAACCGTTGTTAACCAGGCTGCCTTTTCAGTGCCTACAGCTTTTACCCCTAATGGTGACGGACTGAACGACTTCTTTAAGCCGGTGGCTATAGGCTACCGGGGCCTCAACTACTTCAGGGTTTTTAACCGTTGGGGTGAAGAAGTGTTTTTCACTACAAATCTTGAGACCGGATGGGATGGTACCAACCATAAGAAACCGGCTGATATGGGCACCTATTTCTGGGAGATCAGTTTCAAGGACCGCTTTGGAAAAGACGGCAATATGAAAGGTGATGTTACCCTGATAAGATAAATCCTGCTCCATAAAATTTTATTAAAATAAATGGTTGATTAACTAAATCTGGTATTAAATTTGTAACTTTCCTTGTAAGGAGATAATTAACAAATGGCAGAAACCCCTAAACAACCAATAAATACCAACAATTGTGCCCTGGTTAACTGTTTCCGTTTTCGCTATCCCGGCATTATGAAAAAACTGTTTTTCATCTTTTTTTTCAGTGTAACTTCACTTGCTTTTTTTGAAGTACGGGCTTCGCATATCGTAGGCGGAGAGGTTACCTATAAATTTTTGTACGATACCCTTAGTTATCATAAATACCAGGTCAGCTTCACCATTTACGAAGATTGTAAGAACGGCCTCCCCGAAGTAATAGCACAGGACAACCCTGCGTTTCTTGCGGTATACAATGCAGTTCCACCTTTTAACTTTCTTCGTAAAGATTCTGTTTTTTATTCGTCTTCAACCGTTGTTCCGGTCAATTTCAGCAATGCTTGTGTTACACAGGTACCGCAGACATGCCTGCTCCGAAAAATTTTCATCCTCAACTATTATCTTCCTAAAAACAGCACAGGTTATATCATTGATTATATGCGTTGTTGCAGGAACATTGCGGTAAATAACATTGTTCAGCCCGACGAGAATGGCTCTACCTATTATTGTTATATCCCGCCCGCTCCTTATTATAATAACAGCGCCGTATTCAAGAACTATCCGCCGCAGATCATCTGCATGAATAATCCCCTGTTTTATGATAATTCGGCTGTTGATGCCGATGGAGATTCGCTCAGCTATGGATTTTGCGCTGCACTGAACGGGGCTAGCCCGAATGACGTAAAGCCGTGGCCACCTTATTCACCACCTTTCGATTCAGTTACCTACATTCCGCCATACAATTCCTTGCATGCTTTACCCGGCTATCCGCCCATACAGATAGACCCGCGAACAGGCCTGATAACCGGAACCCCCAACATGACCGGCAGGTTCCTGGTTGCCGTTTATTGCGATGAATACAGGCATGGTGTTTTCATAACCAGGAACATACGCGAGTTCCAGTTTGTGGTAACCCCCTGTACTAAAGTAGTGGTTGCCGATATTCCTATCTTATCTACCGAGCCCAATACCTACATTGTAGACTGCGAGGATTATACCGTCCACTTTATCAACAACAGCAAGGGTGGTTTCGCCTACCTCTGGGACTTTGGCGTTCCCGGCAATTCCGATACATCCACAGCATTTGAACCAACCTTTACCTATCCCGATACAGGCACATTCGTAGTAAAACTCATCGTCAATCCCGGTTCCACATGCCCCGATAGTATATCGAGGCTGGTGAAAGTATATCCCAGGTTTCATGCCGCATTTATTGACACAGGCGGCCAGTGCCCCGGCCTGCCCGTATACTTTGTTGATAAGTCAACCGCCACCATCAAGCCAATCAACTACTGGAAGTGGAATTTCGGCGATGGCGATACCTCCTATGTCCAGAACCCTGTACATACCTACAGAACAGGAGGATTATATAATGTGATACTGGAATCGCAAAACATAAAAGCCTGCGCCGATACAATTATGAAGCAGATATTCATTGACAACTTTGGTCCCTTTGCAGGCAATGATACCATCATCGTTAAAGAAGAAAAGCTGCAGTTCGATGCCACGGGTGGTACAAAATATGTATGGTCTCCGCCCACCTACCTCGACGATACTACTATTTTTAACCCCACAGGTTACTTCCCCGATACGGGCCATTTTATCTACTCGGTCTTTGTCACCAGTCCGTATGGCTGCACCGGGTACGACACCATAATGGTAACGGTGGTTAACCAGGCCGCTTTTGTGGTGCCTAACGCCTTCACACCCAACGGCGATGGTGTCAATGATATTTTTAAGCCAATTGCAGTAGGTTACCGCAGCCTCAACTACTTCCGCATTTTCAACCGATGGGGCGAAGAGGTTTTCTTCAGCACAAGCCTCGAAATAGGCTGGGACGGCACCAACCACAATAAGCCGTCCGACATGGGCACCTACTACTGGGAGATCAGCTACAAAGACCGCTTCGGCCACGACGGCACCATGAAGGGTGATGTGATACTGGTGAGATAGGGGCGTGGCCTTTAGCGAAATAGTCAAAAGTCGTTAGTAGAAAGTCGAAAGTTCGCGATTGATTGCGGGTCAAGGCTTTGAGTACAGCTATTTCACTTCCGGCTCTTTTGGGTCTCTCAAAGCAGAGGCAGGCAAAAGACACCCCCCTACCCCCTTCGCACACACACAGGCCTAATGCAAAAAGGGGGAATTATCCTCAATAACTCTGAGCAAAGAATCGCCTACAAACTTTTTCCTTATTGAAACGAATTAGTAGTTGAAATAATAATTGAACTATGTTTATGCTGATTGCTGAATTAAAGTTGAGAATATATACTGCAAATTCCCCTTGCAGCGTGGGTTGTGTGCGCTAGCGAAAGCGTGTCCCGATTTTCTTTCGGGAGGGTCGGGGTTTATAGGCAATTGAGTTTAGACTAATTTAGAATGAGTCTCATTTCTTCTTCAACACGATCTTATCCAGACTTTCCTGTGCAAGCGGGTGATAATTCTTCCGGTATTTATCGTAGAGACGGTGTGCCATTGCTGATCCTCCTGGAGTCTTCATCATTTCGGTATAGAGCGGTTCGAGAAATTTACGCCGGCCTACACTGCTAAGAAATTGCTCCATAGCTCCATAGGCACGGGAATAGTTTGCATGAACGGCCATAATAAACCACTGGTCCGCTATCTCGCTGTTTCCGGAATTGGTCAGGTTAAATGCATCGTCCAGCTTCTTCATTTGTATTAATGTAATTGCAGGTGGCATCTTTCGCAGGAAGTGCAGCCATTCATGGGTTGTCCACTCCACACTCGCCAGCTTTTCAGCAGGCACACCACTCAGGAATTTTGTTCGCTCACTATCAACTTTCGAAAACCGTTCCATATCTGCACGCGGGCAATTGGCCGGTATGCCTGGCCCATAAACCCAATCATTAATCGTCAGTTTTTTCTTCAGGTCTGCGTTGCCTTTAATGAGCACGGTATCCAGATAAGTCAGAAAAGCCCCGGTTGTAATAGTTTTGAAAGCATGCTCATTGAAATATCTTGCCAGGAAATGATCAAACGTATCTCTGCCTACCGTGTTTTCAATCAGCTTCAAAAAATGAGATCCCTTTTCATACGGTATATCCGTAAGACCATCATCAGGGTCTCTGCCTTTGAGCGACAGTTTAAGCCATGTATCGCGAGGGGCCTGTGCATTAACTTCAGTTACGAAGTCCTGGTAGCCCAGTTCCCATAGCATGTCGGCATAACTTTTGCCCATCATCTGCTCTGTTATCCTGCGTTCGAAATAATTGGTAAATCCTTCGTTAAGCCAGAAATCGTCCCAGGTAGCATTGGTGACGAGGTTACCACTCCAGCTATGTGCCAGCTCATGAGCAATCAGGCTAACCAGTGAGCGGTCGCCGGCAATGATAGTTGGTGTAGAAAAAGTGAGGCGTGGATTTTCCATCCCACCTATCGGGAAGCCGGGCGGCAACACCAGCACATCATACCTGCCCCAGCGATAAGGGCCATAAAGCTGCTCTGCTGTATTTACCATCCTGCCTATGTCGGCCAGTTCCCAACTAGCTTTTTCTATCATTCCCCGTTCTGCATAAATGCCGGTACGCTCATCAACAGGGCGGAAGGCTATATCCCCAACGGCCAGAGCCATCAGGTATGCAGGTACCGGCTGGTCCATTATGAAATTGTAAACCCCGCTTTCATTTATCTCCTGCGGGTTTTCAGCGCTCATAAGCGCCAGCAAACCCTTTGGCACAGTAACCTTCGCCGAATAGGTAAATCGTATTCCGGGCCCATCGGCACAGGGTATCCACGAACGGGCATAAATAGATTCTGATTGTGTATACAGGAACGGATGTTTTTTATCAAGCGTTTGCTGCGGATCCAGCCATTGCAGGGCACGGGCATTCTTTCCGGTTTTGTAGCAGATCATTACACTCGCGCTATTGTCCTTTACAGGTATATGCAATGCGCTGCCTAAAAATTTTATTGGTGAATCCAGTAAAAAACGTACCTCATTGCCATCCACCAAAACCTTGTCAATAGTCAGATCGTACGTATCAAGATTCAGGGTTTTCACCTTTGTCTTATTTTTTATGGTCCACACGGCACAACCGCTTATCTGTTTCTTTTCAGGGTCAACAGATATATCAAGGTCCAGGTGCTTCATCTCTACACTATCGGCATTAGAAAGGGTATGCACATCTTTAGAGTCAGCCCTTAACGAATCTGCTCTTTTTGTGTCGTCATTCTTTTTGATATTCCTGTTACCGCACGCACAGAATGCCAGTACAATAAACAACAGACCCGCGATATTTCTCAGCATAATAAAATTGGAATAAGCAATAAAAATAAACAATTATGCTGCACTATAGAAACTTTTGTAGTCCGGGCTTTATTGCTTAGACAAGATGAATACGTTCAGTGAACGGGTTACATTAGTTGTTCGCGATGCCCTGCGGAACATCGCGAACAACGGACAATGGTGCCGATGAGACAACATGTTATCAATTTCACTAAGCAGCTATTGGAATCAAAATCATGCCCAAAGCATCTTCAAGTTTGGTAATGGTTTCGATAGTAAGATTTTCAGTACCTTTTACAATTTTACCGATCTGCTGTGGAGATACGTCCATAAGTGTTGCCAGTTCAGTATGCGAAATAGATTTAGCCCTAAGTGTTGACAGTACCATAATTGCAATAGCCTTTGATTTTTTCAGCCACGCTTCGTTTTGCCTGCGCTTTTTGATCCTTTCTGTAGCATTGCCCGTTTTGCCCTGACTTAACGCTGCTAATTTTTTTCTGATTTCGGACATATTATTCCGTAGTTAGGTCTTCGAGATAAGAAATTACGTTTAATTTTAAAAAATATTTAACCTGTTCCATTTTTAGTTTTTCCAACACAAAGTGCTTTTGCCCATCCATTTCTAGCCGCCAAACATTCTTGGTTAGTCTTTCTAAAAAATAGGGTGTTTTCTTGCAGACACTAAATAAGATGTCCCACACATTTGAGGTGTGGGACATCTATCAAAAAAAAAATTAGACATTAATTTCCTGGTTTTTCCATTAATTTGAAGAACTGATCGAACTGAGGGAGGATTACTATTCTTGTTCTCCTGTTCGTAGCTTGTCCGTCTTTGGTATCATTTGAAACGATGGGTAAATATTCACCGCGGCCTGCTGCGGTCATATGGTTTGGCGGCACATGATATTTGTTTTGTAAAATACGGATCACTGAAGTGGCACGCTTGGTGCTCAGGTCCCAGTTGTCTTCGAGCGGATCACGATGGAAAGAAACATTGTCGGTATGGCCTTCTACCATAAACTCGATATCCGGGCGGCTAAGTAATACCTGCGCTACTTTTCCCAGCACTTCACTGGCTCTGTCAGTCACTTCCCAGCTACCACTCTTAAATAAGAGTTTATCTGAGATGTCTACATACACAACGCCTTTATCTACTTTGATGTTTACATCTTTATCATTCAAATTACCAATTGCGCTTTTCAGGTTGACAACGAGCGCGATATTCATGGAGTCCTTCTTATTAATGGCATGCTGCATCTCGGTAATGTAAGCGTCTTTCACGCCAATATTATCAAGCGATTTCTTAATGCTTTCTGCCTGGGTGCCTGTGATAACAGACAGATCCTTGAATTGGTTAAGGAGCTGGTTGTTATTTGTTCTCATATCACTGACCTGAGATTCCAGTGAGTTTATCTTTGCGAGGTCAGCAGAGTGCTGCTCTTTTGTAAATGCATGATCCTGCTGCAGCGCTTTGTAGGCACTATCAAGACGTGCATAGTTTTCATTACAATGTTTGAGGTTTTTTTTATTGACATTACATGAGAGCACCAATACTGAGGAAGCACCCAGAATCAAAAATTTTTTAAGTTGCATAAATATAATTAATGTAATTGTGAGAAGAAATCAGAACCGGGTACAAAATTATCTGTCACAAACTTAATACTGTGTTAATTAATATTATTACTAACAGCATTTTTTATTTTCCACTTGTTAATTGTTAGGATGATTCTACTGAATTCTGAATGTAATTTATACTATTGGAGGCAATGTTATTAACTTAAGCAACTATGTCATTTCCGACACTTCATTCAACCCCGCTGGGGTTGTGCCCTTGTTCTATAGTACCGCCGGTTTCACCGGCGGCTATTCACATTCAAGTCCTCCGGACTTCCCTAAGTGAAGATGACATTGCCTTGCCAATTATATATGCATAACAATATCTAAAAAAATTACAGCACAGAAAATGACAATCATCTAACTCCAGAAATACGTTACCAGGAAATAGATCGCTCCTGCCAGGCATAGCAGGGCAAGTAAAATCATCAGTAGCGCTTTATTGAGTTGCGCAGGTGTAAGTTTTCTCATAAATATCAATGAACAAAATTAATTAGCATTCAACCACCTCCGGGGTTGGTCCGTGCTTTTTTGTTTACCGTGGGTTGCACCCACGGCTATTTACATTGAAGCCCTTCAGGCTTCGTTAAGTCAATGACATTGGTTTCGTTCTGTTATTGCACTTTTAATGTAAACTCCCTTGAAGCGCTTGTCTGCGGGCCTTCTACGGGTTTGCCATCTTTGTCAATAAGCGTAAGCGTAACCTTTGATTTGCCGGTGCCGAGGTTCTGAATAAAATTCGATGCCCATTTATCAATTGTTGTAGTCAGATGCTGGGTTGGTTTATCCTGGTTGGTTATTTCTGCCTGCACTTTATAACCTCCCGGAGACAATGTGTCGTTCAATACATAAAAATCAAGCAGCAGATTAACTGTATCCTTACCGGCATAATCGCCTTTCGGACGGCTGTATATAACCATTGGTGTTTTCGGGTTATCCAGCTTTTTCAGGTTGCCTTTTTCATCAATTTTAAAATGGTAAACGACTGCTGCACCCTTACTTTTAATGGACTCATGGTATGAACGGGAAAGAAATGCCACTAAATAATGTTCTTTACCATCATTGGCCAGTGTAACATCATTGGTTGGTTCGTAGAGTGGTTTGTAAGGACCATTATCCAATATGAAATGGATATGCTGGCCTTTGTCTGAGTTATTACAATTTTTAGCGCCATTATCAGCGGTCTGCAGTTTCAGTTCATAGTTCTTTACATCAAAACTGAAAGTAACTTTTGCAGAATCTTTACCTGCTTTTTCAGCGCCTACTTTTTTAATGGTGAGCGTTGCTCCCGGAAAATCCGGAGATGGACTAACCGCCACCAGCGCCACAGGAGGTAATGGTGCAGGTTTTACGCTGTCGGTTGGGGCATTGCCCTTATTTGAATTGTCATTACCGCCACAAGATGCAAAGGCTGTAGCAATTATTACACCGGATAAAAATAAAAGTCTGGATTTCATGATTTCTAAATTTCCTTCAAAATTACTCTCTTTTAGTTATAAAAAAGAAGTATAGACATCTATTCCATTTATTGGAAAAAAATTCCAGAATTCGGACAATTTTACCCAATTAATTTAGGCAAACAGCGGATTTACAATACAAAAAAAAATACGGTACAAAATTTGACCTTATCTAAGCAACTAAAACATATAAAAAATAAAAAAAACAACAACTTTTTTCATTGCTGCCCTGTTATTGTTGGGCGTCAATGTGACCAAATCAAATGCCCAGGCATTGAGCTTTGGCGCCTGGAGTTATATCTCTATAGGCAATATTTTATCCAATAACCAGTCTTATACAAAAGAAGCCTGGATCAGGATACACAATTATAGTACCTCACAAGGCTACAACATTCTAAGTGCGTGGGACCAACCATTCTGGTTAGAAAATGGTGTTCTGTGTGGGGCCAATGGTTATGGGAATACAGGCATAATTACCGTTCAAGATGGTTCAGCCATTCCACTCGAAGAATGGGTACATGTAGCTGTAACATATGATGCAGCTTCAACAACCATGAAATTATATAAAAATGGCCAGCTTGTTTCCACAAATACGTCCGCACCATCCTATATTATCAATACAGGTCTTCAGATTGGAGCACAGGAACACGCAGATTGGTTTAGCGGTGGTGATTTGGATGAGGTGCGCTTATGGAACGGAGCCCTCACCCAGGCCCAGATTCTGGCTAATATGAATTGCGATGTACAGGGGAATAGTGCTCTTATGGCTTATTATAAATTCGATGAAGGAACGCCGGCAGGTAATAATACCAGTCTGCCTTATGCCACAGATTATAGCGGCAATGGGCATAATGGCACATTCATTGAGTTTAGTCTAACCGGAAACATAGGTAATTATATCACCGGACGTACCATTTATTCCGTTTCAGGGATAACAGGCGGGTCATCAGCGTGTTCCGGACACACAATTAGTTTAAGTGACGCCACTACAGGTGGTACATGGAGCAGCAGCAATACCGGCCTGGCCACGGTAGGTTCCACAGGTGTTGTTAACGGTGTCTCAGGCGGATCGCCAATCATCTCCTATACTTCTTCAAATGGTTGTATTGCTACCAAATCACTAACCATTTATTCATCTCCTTCAGTATCTGCAACCACTACAAATGTAACCTGTAATGGCGGTAATAACGGTAATATAACAACCTCAATTAGCGGGGGTACTTCAGGATATAGCTATTTGTGGAGCAATAGCGCTACCACTACAGGCCTTTCCAGCTTATCAGCAGGTACCTATAGTGTAACGGTTACCGATGCACACAGTTGTACCACCACTGGTTCCTATACGCTTACGCAACCATCAGCAACTTCAGCAAGTATAACTATTACACCTTCAAATACTACTACTTTTACAGGTGGCGATAACCACAATATTTATTTAGGCTATGGCCCGCAAAGCGCTGCAATAACAGCAAGCGCAACCGGTGGAAGCGGATATACCTACTCATGGTCATCTGCTACTTATCTGAGCAGTACATCTGTAAGCAACCCCACTTTTACCCCGACAGCGGCAGGTCATTATACTTATACATGTACGGTCACCAATAGCGGAGGGTGTACATCGAAGGGTACAGTTGCATTTTGTGTAGTAGACGCGGCTGACCATTCTCATTCAGGTAAAGTGTTGATTTGTCATGATGGTTCCAGTACACTTTCTATCAGTTCTAATGCAGTAGATGCACACCTGACCAATCATGGCGACCACCTGGGTGTATGCTATGGCGGATGCGGAACCGGTGCTAAACAATCAAATCCCGGAGCGCAGACTGTGATCATGGAAAATGGTATCACTGTAACTGCCTATCCCAATCCGTTCAATGATGATATGCATGTAAAATTAGAGACCGAATTTGCAGAATTAGCCAGCGTAACCGTTTATGATCTTACAGGCCGGGTACTAGAACAGAAAAATGACCAGGACCCGGGCACAGAAATAATAGTAGGCAACAGCCTGAAGAATGGCATGTATATCCTTGAAATCAGGCAGGGAGATAATTCTAAAAAGATTAAAATCGTTAAGAACTAGTTTTAGTTTGAGTTGTTGTTTGTTTTAGGAAAGGGGTTGCCACGTATGTGTGCAGCCCTTTTTCTAATTCAGGACGCAAAACAGTCTTTATGAGCAACTGATGTTAAGGAATCCAATTTGAAATACAGAATGAATGGATTTATTCGGATAAAAAATCAGGAGTACCTTATGTCATATTTGATCTGGTGCGATACTCAATATAAATTAGTCTGATCTCATTTACCTATAAACCCCGGCCCTCCCGAAAAAAAATCGGGATCTTGTTCCGGGAGGCGCCACGTAATTCGCGAATTATTAGTAGTATTTCAATCTACGAATAACTCTTCAGAATAGGTCAACATGTCATAAGTATTGCAATCATTCCTGTGCTGCTCAAAAACCGCTGTCAATCCGTGATGAATCTTGATTCTAAACTAAAATAGTTGAGCAGGTCTGCCCTTCACTGCTTCCACTTCCCTATCTCTTTAATAATAGCTGTAGTAACAGGCTTGTCATTCTTTATATACCAGTCAAGAGTTTGCTGGGTGGTGGTGTTATCTTTTGAGTAGTGAAAGAAGATGATGGATCTTACCATGGGATAATCGGTGGGCATACTGCTGAGGGCATCGGCATACCATTCTGCACGGTTGCCTTTCACCGCAAGCGAACCGAACTCTGTGACCATTATTGGTTTTTTATAGGTAGTTACACTGTCGTAAAATTTACTGAAAATATCATCAAATGTCCACCACTGACTCCAGGTGGCAACGTTTCCATAGTTCAGTGTACCGGTACCAATATAATCCACATATTCATCGCCGGGATAAAATTCCCTGAATTCATAGGCAGGATGCGGGCTCCATATCCATATAATGTTTTTCGCACCTTCCTTTTCAAAGATTTCATGCACATGCTGCCAGGCAGCTACGAAATCCTGTGGTGCATTATTCTGTGGTCCCCAACCATAGCGGTAACTGTCATTCATCTCATGCCCGAGGCGAACAAACAATGGCCTGCCTATCTTTCTTGCCTGAGTAGCCCATTTGATAAGGTAGGCATCATAAATACCTGCAACGACATTCTTCATCCCGTTTCTGTCGGGTTCTACAGGTTTATGGCCATCCGGATAATCTTCGTCAGTAAAATCACCCAGCCAGGGTTCCCATGTGATCACTGGCGTAGAGCCAAGGCTGATGATGTTCTTTACCTGGTCGGTAGGAAAGCGCTCCTCTTTTTTACTACCCCATGCGCAATAAATATGTATTAAAGGGAAAGCGGTTTTCAGCGAATCCTCAAGCGTAACAATACTCTCATAACTTTCTGAAGTTTCATTGTCGTAAGCGCCTAACAGTATTTTACCGGGATGCTCCAGCATTTTCCTGCTAAGAGTGTATGGCTGAAACCATTTAAGTTTATCCTCCCGTTTTTCCTCACGCTGTTCCACAATCGCTTTTTGCTCAAAATCCTTAACGGCCTCTCCGGTATAAATCATCACATTTTCGATCGGGCCCTTTGTTGACTTACCGGCATGAGAAAGCGCATACACGATAAGCGACGATATACCTATCGCGAGCAATGTGGAAATTATTCTGAAAGTAGCGCTCTTCATTCCCTGCAATTTACTAAAAATAGCACTTATTTATTGTTAATATTTACATTATCCCATGGATCTTCCACTTTCATTCTTCTGGCTTCAAATGCTGCATATATACCCCCAATAGCCATCAGAAAGGCCAGGAAAGCGAAAGTAATCATTCCCCAGGTCCGTTCGGCAGAAAGCGCCAGCTGGCTTTCGGGCATATAATACCGCCTGTAGGTAATTACCCCCGATACTGCCACTAAAAACAGTAAAGTATGGATAACCATAGGCCTGATAAAGGGTGATATAAAGCCGGTAACCGCTTTTTTGGCAGTGGGGATATAGGGTATTTCGGCATTTATTACTGCCAGCAGAAAACCCATCAGGAATACCGGCCAGCAGGCGAATTTCAGTATCATCCCACGCCAGTGAATCCCCCTTTCAGTTTGCCGGTCACAGAGCCATCGTTGAACGTATAAATAAATGACTATTCCACATAGCATTACCGGCGCACCGTATATGATAAAGTCGGCAAACTCCATCCTGGCAGGTAATAAACCAGTGAAAAAATAGAGGAAGGGAATAAGTGTAAATATCAACTGGGTAAGACCCACCAGGTAGTAAGTACCAATACTAAAGTAGGAAAGACGCTGCCATACAGTTAGCTTTCGGAACAACCGGGGCAGCTCCATAAAGGTAACTTCAAATACTCCCCTCGCCCACTTGAGCTGTTGCTTGCAGAACGAACCAAAATCCTCTGGTACCAACCCACGGCTAACAATTACCGGATTGTACACAGACTGCCAGCCGGCGCCATGTAGCCTGATTGCGGTGATCAGGTCTTCGGCAAGACCAATGCCATGGCCACCTATGCTCTCCAGTGCCTTTTTGCGAAAAGTACAATTTGCACCTATAGCCACATTGCAGCCATGTCCGTATAAAGCCATCTGTGTAGGCCCGTAAAAGGTATATGTCTGCTCTGCTGCGCCAGCGGCAGTGAATGACCTGTATTGGTTGTAATATGCCTGGGCAACCTGTACAAATCCGGTCTTTTCGTCCTCAAAGTACCCAAGGGTATGATCGAAGAACTCAGGGAACGGGATGTGGTCGGGATCTAAAACAAGGATAAAGTCTTCCGAGGTCAGTTGTAATGCCTTGTTTATTTTACCTGCTTTGGCCCCCGGCAGGCCAACCAGTTCCAGCCAGACTGCACCATGCCGTGCGGCCACTTCCTTAAAGGCAGGATCCTGTGTATCATCGAGCAGGTAGGTAGTATGTGGATAGGTAATTTTAGCGCAGGCCTCCAGCGTTTTTTCAAACATAGCTAATGGTTCACCCGGCGAACTTGTGGTAAATATTGCTACATTCAGTCCGTCAGGAGCCTTCTTGTGCTCCGGCTTCCTGATACGCAGATAATTGATCCAGACAAGCAACAGCCGGAAAATACTGAACCAGAATGCAAGGCTAAGAACTATGTATAACCACAAACTACCAATATTGATACCGCGGAACCACCAGTCGGCAAAACGAAGTATGCTTAGGATGCCGGTAATAACTAATATAAGGAGAATGTAATGTTCACCGGGAGTTATTCTTTTTGCTTCTTTAAACCGCCATAAACCATTGCCTTTATTCGTGCTGTTGTAGGATGACATAAAAGCAGCATTAGTCCCTGTTTCCGTTATAAGTTATAGAAGTAAGTTCAAACAATTTATCTACCATCCACTCCTTTTTACTCTTGACTTCCTGGTTGTAATCATCCAGGTCCACGGCATCCAGTTCAATGATCATATCGTTGATGGTATCGTATCGGTCCTGGAGCTGGTTGGCTTCATCGCTGTTCTGAACGATTTCGGAATTGTTCCTTTTATTTTTCTGAGCATCACGAAGTGTCACCATTTGACTCCTTACCTCTGCGATGGATTTTCTCAGATCATCAATGTCCTTGCATTTGTATAATGCGGCAATCTTACCCTCTATTTCATTTATCAACCTTTGAAAGGTAGACGCACTCCGGTCATCCCCTTTCTTTTTTCTATGAACAAAGCTTTTCTGCAACCCAAGGCATGCATAATGGCTGGTGTAGAAGTAGGTATTATGATAGATGTACCTGGCATTCAACACCCAGTAATTACCTAACTGGAAATTAAATGCCGCCGTAGCATTAACGGGCGTAAAAGTTTGGGTGGCAAATCCTCTCTCTATAGCATTGTCTTTGTTCAGGAACAGGTAAGGTGCATCTATTGTACCATAACCAACATCACCGCTAAAGTTAATGCTTACTTTTTTTGAAGGATTCAGATTCAATGCCAGCAAGCCCGAATTAATGAATAATTGATTGGGTGTAAAATAGGGATTATAAATGCCTGAAATATTTGGGGCAGCGTATTCTGCAGTGAATGTGTTGTAGTTTGATGAACTGTAACTTATACTGTATCCTACTGATAATCTGCCATGGGGAAACTGTATTACCGGTACCAGTACCCAACCATAAGCGCCAGATACATTATTGCTTGTATTACCGTAGGGGTAGGTGCTGTTGAGTACAGCAGCCTGGGCGCTCCAGTTTCTCAGGTGCCAGTTGAGCATAGCGGAAACCTTTGTAACAGAGATATTGCTGTCTACACTTGTTTTGGTATCGAGGTAAGGTACATGTTCACCTGAAAGGCTTAAATCGAATTGCGGTGATAACTTTTGGTTCAGGGATAAGTTAGCGCTCCAGCTTGTTTCATTTTTAACAGGGAACTGCATAATGCCTGCACCAATATTTACATGTAATCCTGCTTTAGGGAAGAACATTTTATCGCCTACCCTAACCCATGGGGCATCTGATACTTTATCCTGCATAAAATGGTATTCATCGCAGATGAGGTATAAATCGGCATACTTATTGAAATAATTTTCGAATCTAATAGTTGAGATAACTGCGGTAAGTGGCTGATCATCTGTTGCATAACCTAAATTAAATGCCAGCAAAGGCGCCTTAGCTACTTCTATCTGGCCGTCGAGATCATGGGCCTCTGCATTGTTTTTTTCAGCATTAAGACTTTTCCTCATGTAGGCTTCAGCCTCTTTATAATCTCCTTTGTAAAATTTTAATTTAGCCCTCAGCAAAGACATATCTGAATAATCCTTGCCTGCCAGCTCCATATCAGTAAGCATCTTATCAGCCTGGTCAGTTTTGTCCATGTCTGATAAAGAGTGAATGTAATTCAGCCTTAGATAATCATTACCGGGAGCAATTTTCAGGGAAGCTTTGTAATAATCGTCTGATTTTTTGAAATTGCCCAACCAGAATTTAACCTGGGCTAATTTCCACATAGCGTTCAGGTCTTTAGGATTATGCTTAAGATAAGCAGTGTATAAATTACCAGCTTTTCTGAATTTTTTCTTTGCTATGAGCTGGTCGGCAAGTTTGAAAGTATCCGCAACAGCAACCTTAGCCTGCTTGTGCTGTGCAAAGGAGGGGATGCCTATAAAACTGAACAATACGAACAATGAGGTTATTGCATATTTACTGCAAATAACGCATTTTAAGCTGCTGTTTACCATATAGTTATCAATAAAACGAAATCCATTCTGCCTCTACTCTTGCTATCTGATTACTAGTATTTAAACTGTTTTAACCGGTTAATAAAGTAAGTTGTTTTGTTCAATTTTATGTTGCGGGGTGCTAAGATAAAAATAAAAGATGTAATAAACAAACATTCCGGAGGAAAGTTCAATATTTGATAATATAAAAAGTAATCCAGCCATTTAAGGGCAGGATTGCCAATTATACTTCACGCGGTATAAACCTGCCTGCCGGTTGGCAGGTAAGTGCAAAAAAAGTTTCATAAAAGGTCGCTATTTTATGTCATTTTATTAAATTCCTGTTGCGTTGTTAAGCTCGCAAAACACTTATTGACCAATGCCGACAACCTGCCCTGCCAACTGGCAGGCAGGTTGTCGGCAGGCAAGTTTATCCGCTGCAGAATATAGTCCAATTTTTATTGACTGGGTTTTCCACAACCAACAAATATCCATATGGAATTAAAAAAGTACTGGTTTTATACCAGCCCTTATATAAATACTATTTGGTATTTCTGTTATTATTCTACTACAACATGGAATATCATTTTCTGACCGGCTGCATTTACAGTCAATATGTAAACGCCAGTGGTTAATGCATTGCTCAGTTGTACCTGTACATTGATATTTCCATTAAGTGCAACTACCTTGTTGCTATAAACAACCTGGCCAATTACATTTGTCATTGCCAACTCTGCTTCTACATCATAAGTCCCCAATGAACCTTTAAGGGTAAATGCTCCGTGGTTCGGATTAGGGTATAATTTCAAATCTGCTGGCGCCATATTGATGATCGTATTTCCAAGCGTGTTGCATGCAATTATTGACAAGACATTTACAGGACGCATAGCAAAAGCTAAACCGCAGGCATTTGTTACGGTATAGCTTATCAGGACTACACCCGCTGATACACCATAAACATTACCAGACACCGAAACTGTTGCAAAGGAAGTGGCGCCGCTGCTCCATATCCCGCCACCGGCAATATCCGATAATGTTATGGTATTCCCCTGGCATACACTGATAGGGCCTGTTATTATTCCGGCATAAGGGAATGAAACTACTGATATGGCTTTTGTTGCAATTACTGTACCACATGCATTAGTAACTGCATACTTTATAGTATCCAAACCGGGAGTAACTCCTGTTACTGATCCGCCTGAAACAGTAGCCCTGGCATTACTGCTGCTCCATATGCCGCCTGTAACACCATCTGATAACAGAATTACTGATCCGGCACACACACTTGAAAGTCCCGTTATACTCCCTGCATCAGGTAATGGATTTATAGTAATTGTTTTTGTTGCTGCAACAGTACTGCATGCATTGGTCACTGAATACCTGATGGTATCGGTACCGGCGGCAACACCTGTAACCGTACCGCCTGAAACTGTAGCTGTAGTAATGCTGCTGCTCCATACACCGCCTGTGACAATATCGGATAACAAGATTGTGGAGGCAACACATACACCAGCAAGGCCTGTTATTGTCCCTGGATTTGGTAATGGACTAACGATTACAGTTTTTGTTGCTGTTACAGTATTGCAGGCATTGGTAACTGTGTACCTGATTGTGTCTGTTCCTGCTGCTATGCCTGTTACAGTACCACCTGAAACTGTAGCAGATGTATTACTGCTGCTCCATACACCGCCAGGTACCGCATCAATTAATCCGATTGATAACCCGATACATACAGCCGAAGGTCCGGTTATTGTCCCTGCGGACGGTACTGCACTTACAGTTATCATTTTTGTAGCAACGCAGCCAGTTGATATCGTATAAGTAATAACAGGTGTACCTGTCGCTATCCCGGTGATAATTCCTGTACCGCTGCCTGCAGTTGCCTGCAAGGTATTGCTACTGGTCCAGGAGCCTCCTGTTGTGGCATCGGTTAGTGTTACTGAAGATCCGGTACAAACAGCCGAAGGTCCTGCAATTACCGATGGTGCAGGATTGACTGTGAAAGTTATTGAACTTACACAGCCTGTGGACGAGGTAAAAGTAATGATACAAGCACCCGGTGTTAAGCCTGAGACTATACCCGAAGCAGAGCCAATAGCAGCAACCGAAATATTGTTGCTGCTCCATCTGCCGCCTGTGTCTGGATTAGTCAGGGTGGTTGTCAGACCAGCGCATACCTGATTGGCGCCACCTATTGCCGGAGCTACGCACGTGGTGCCGCAACCCGGAGGCACATTTATTGTAACGGCATGACTTAATAAAGCGCCGGTAGTAGTAAGCGCCCGTCCGTTTATGGTATCCCCCGTATTTAAGGTGATAGCTGCGTTGTTGCAAATGATCGTTCCGTTAAAAATAGAATTGTCATTTATATTCACTGCACCATCTACTTTCCAGAACACATTTTTTGCCTGTGTACCGTTTGTGAGAATTACTTTTGAAAAAGTACTGGTTGAAAGGGCGCCGTTTATCTGTATAACAAATACCGCATTCACATTGCCTTCCCCACTCAGGTAAACGGTATCGGTAAATGTAACCGCTGAATTCATAAGGTAAGTATGAGGCGTCAGTACCAGGTTATGACCAAACTGGGCAGGAAACAACAACTCAATATCATAAGGCAGTGTTTCGAGATAATTATAGACACCTAGCAGGTCGGCTGCGCATGCTGCAGTAGAGCCATCAGGGATCGGGTGAATGGCGCCTGTAATAAACAATGGATTATAGCCGGTAGTTAAACCAACATTAGTACCAACATCACCCGAAACATGTGTTATGCCGGTATTTGTAACCGGCCCGTCGGTTGAAAATAATCCATAGCATGCGGTAGATGCCAGTGCCGGAGCAGCGGGGCCTGTATGGGAAGGGCTTCCGCAACCTGTTGGTGTATATGCAAGGTCTGAATTCGTTGTAATAGCGCCTGCAATAGAAAGCGCTCTTCCTTCGAGTGTATCGTTAGCGCCCATATTTATGGCAGCGTTGTGGGCAACAATCGTTCCCCTCATCGTAGTTCCTGCAGCCATGCTTACCAGGCCTTCCACTTTCCAGAACACATTACAGGCTAATCCGCTGTTGATCATTATGACTTTGGAATTTGCGCCTGTGGAGAAGGAACCCCCTATCTGAAAAATAAATACAGCATTTGGATTTCCCTGAGCATTTAATATCAGGTTTAAGTTCATCGTTGCTGCTGCGGATATATGGTATATACCCGGAATAAGTGTATCGCCATTCCCGAGCAATGGCGCCGGAAAGAAAGTCGGCGTTGCTATATTCAGTTGATTGTATAAAGTCAGCAGATCCGCTGAACATGTTGCACTTGCGCCATCACCGTTGTGCATTACACCATCTACATTGCCAAAACCGGTTGTGGATCCGCTGTTACTCCCGACATTGCCTGTAAGATGAGTAAGATAGGTAATTCCTGAATTGGTGACAGCCCCCACAGTAGTAAACAGGACAAAATTTGCAGCAGTCCCTAAGGCTGGGGCCTGGGCAAAACTCACAGTTGATATTAAAAACAGTATAATCGTTGTTAATACTTTAAGTAAATTATTTCTCATTGAATTTTATTATATCGTGAATGATTTTTCACAACTCAATAACATAGTCTAATAACCATGCCATGACGCCTTTGCATATTTGATAAATTACATACATTTATGTATTAATTATTCAGTAGAATGAACATTGATCATGATGAAAAAGAACGCAGCCGATTTATGAGTTTACAAAAATTAATGTGCAATTATGCCGGTTTCAACAGATGGGCTAATAATACTATTGTAGCATGGCTGGCTACGAAACCTGTTGAAATAATAGAATCTAAAACGTCTTCAAGTTTCCTAACTGTAATAGAAACATTAGTGCATATATGGAATACGGAAATCTTCTGGTTGGGTTTATTGGAGAGCGGCAATGAGGAACTGAAATTCAAGGAAGGATTTGAAGGAACTAATGAAGCTGCCCTAAATGGATTGCTGAAACATTCCGCGAAATTTTCAGACTATGTACACTCACTGAGTGAGAAGAACCTTGAGGAGTTAGTTACCCTGGACCAACCATGGATGAAAGGAGAACAACCACGCTATGAAATTATACAGCATTGCATGAATCACAGTACTTATCATCGCGGGCAAATCATTACCATGGCCAGGTGCATTGGAATTACAGACCCGCCAATGACCGACTATAACTACTACAATATGGTTGTGAAAAAAGCTACCAACGCCACGTAGCTTTTCTGCTAATTCAGTTTAATTATCTTTTTACCTTCTGCCACCATAAAGGCCCCTGTCGCGATCATAGCCCCGGTAGCCTCTGTAACGGTCATAGCCCCGGTAACATCATGGTAACCATAGGCATAGCGGTGGCCATAATAAGGCCTTGCATATCCGCTATAGTAGTCATTCACCATAACAGGCGGGACTACGTACGGAACAGGTGGACAAATCCTGACTACAGGCTGTGCATACCATCCTTACCTGCATCCTCTCCATGGGGCGGCATCTGAATTTGTGGTAACCGCAGTTGCAAATACTGTTAATGCTATTGCGCTTAAAATGATTCTGAATTTCATAAATTCTAAATGTTGAACAGCAAATTAAAGTTGAATAACTGCACTCCTGTGAAGTCCCGGAACAATGTGCCGATTTTTATTGGGGAATTAAGGGTTCCAGGGGGGTTACGATGAATGATGCATAACAATCTCAGCCCCGATAAACTTCCTTGTTTCCAGGTTATAAGTATCCCCTTTAGACATGATGTGGACAATAATGTTCTCTACAGATATGGGCATACCGAAATCAATGTCAGCTATGTTGTTGTACTCAATGTGTCTTCCGTCAATAATGACGACGCTTCCTGAGCCTATGGCTTTAAGTTCATGTCCAAGTGAAACGATTACACCCGTATCTTCCCCCAGCCCTATGCCTATGGCGCCCGGCTGCGCGGCTACCGCCTGTGCCAGCCGGTTGAACCTGCCCCGCTGGTCGAAGTGCGTATCTATGATCACATTTTGCAAAAGGCCCAACCCGGTTGTTATTTTCACTTCGCCTTTCAGGCTGGCAATAGCCGCATTACCTTCATAGATCATGGTATTGCTCATGGCCATGGCGCCCGCACTCGTACCCGCTATAAGGAAGTTGCCTTGTTCATACCTTTGTTTGAGTACGTCCAGGAAATTAGTGCCCCCGAAAATAGAGGATAATCTTAATTGGTTTCCTCCTGAGAACATGACACAATTACATGCATTCAGCCTTTCTACGTATTCAGGTTGCGCCGCATCCTCACGGTTGCGTATACGCATATGTCCAACATTCAGGCATCCCAGTTTTTCAAAAGCTTCTTTGTAGTTCGGAGCGATTTCATCAGGGATGGATGATGCTGTGGTGATTACCTCTACTGATGGACCATCGGCGCCAATCAGGCTAACTATATTTTTAAGGATACCTAATTCGAAAAAATTAAGACGGTTTCTTTGTAAGATACCTTTTTCAAGGTCTGTACCCTTATCTTCTGCGCCGCCAACTGCTACTAAATGCCCGAGGGGATATGTCACCTGTTACTGCTGTTTGATAAAAATTATCCGGCAAATTTAAGGCTTTTGGTCCAAACAGATCATCATATAACTAAGAAATTCCTTTGGCACTAACCGATAAGGTGATCGTTGATTTTCGAAGAATTTCAATCAAAATTTCAGTTGTATCTTAAAATTAGTACCTTGATAAGCTAAAATTTTCCCCGGGATGAAAATACTCGACATAAAAACAATGTGTGGACCTAACTATTGGTCTATCAGCAGACATAAACTGATCGTGATGTTGCTGGACATTGAGGAACTGGAACAAAAACCTACTGATAAGATACCCGGTTTCTACGAAAGATTATCGGAATTGATGCCTACATTATTTGAACACAGATGTTCAGAAGGGGTGCCGGGCGGCTTTTTCCAAAGGGTAAAAGATGGCACGTGGATGGGGCACGTTATCGAACATATCGCATTGGAGCTTCAAACGCTTGCCGGTATGGAAACAGGATTCGGCCGCACTCGTGGCACAAAAGAACCCGGAGTATACCATGTCGTTTTTTCCTACCAGGAAGCTAAGGCAGGGGTGTATACGGCAAAAGCTTCGGTCAAAATTGCCCAGGCCATTATAGATGGAGAAGCATACGACCTCGAGGCAGATATACAGAACCTACGTGAAATCCGCGAAGATGAACGCCTGGGGCCAAGCACAGGTTCCATTGTAGATGAAGCAATTAAAAGGAAGATACCATATATCCGGCTCAACAGGCACTCCCTGGTGCAACTTGGCTATGGAATAAACCAATGCCGTGTCCAGGCCACAATTGCCAGTACCACCAGCAGTATTGCCGTAGAGATAGCATGTGATAAAGAAGAAACTAAAAACCTGCTGGAAGCCTCTGAAATACCTGTTCCCCGCGGCAGAATTGTTTATGATGAGGATGATCTGAAAAGTGCAATTAATAAGATAGGATACCCGGTAGTAACAAAACCTGTAAATGGCAACCATGGAAAAGGCGCAACTACCAATATCCGCACATGGGAAGAAGCTTTTGCCGGATTAAAAGCAGCAAAGATATATGGCAGGTCTGTAATCTGTGAGAAATTTATTACAGGCCGCGATTTCAGGGTGCTTGTTATCAATTACAAGTTTGTAGCTGCGGCACTGCGCACTCCGGCTTCAGTTATTGGAGATGGCCAGCACACAATCCAGGAATTAATTGACATCGTAAATAGTGATCCCCGCAGAGGCTATGGCCACGAAAAGATGCTTACAGCTATTAAGGTAGATGGGTTTACTTTGGATATGCTGGAGAAAAAGGATTACCGGTTAGATACTGTACTTAATAAGGATGAGGAGCTTTGGCTAAAACCAACTGCCAACCTCAGCACCGGCGGCACCGCCACCGATGTTACCGACATGGTGCATCCAACCAACGTATTCATGTGCGAACGTATTGCCCGCATTATAGGTCTTAATATCTGCGGTATTGATATTATGGCTTCTGATCTCACCACGCCTATTACAGAGAATGGTGGCGCCGTTCTTGAGGTTAACGCTGCTCCCGGATTTCGTATGCACCTGGATCCAACAGAGGGTCTGCCGCGCAATGTTGCAGAGCCTGTTATTGACATGCTTTATCCCCCGGGGACTTCTGCGCGTATACCAATCATTGCAATTTCCGGCACAAATGGAAAAACCACAACTACAAGGCTTATTGCACATATTGTAAAGCAAATGGGATATAAAGTTGGCTACACTACTACCGATGGGGTGTATATACAAAATCAAATGATGATGAAGGGTGATTGTACCGGTCCTGTTTCCGCAGAATTTGTGCTGCGCGATCCTACAGTCAATTATGCTATACTTGAATGTGCACGCGGTGGAATTTTACGCGCTGGTTTAGGATTTCATCATTGCGATGTTGCGGTCGTGACAAATGTGGCTGAAGACCACATGGGGCTGGGCGGAATTGATACAATAGAAAAACTGGCAAGGGTAAAAGCTGTTGCTGCAAATACTGTTTCCCCTGAAGGCTATGCTATCCTCAATGCTGATGATGATCTTGTTTATAAAATGAATGAGGAACTTGATTGTAAAGTGGCCTATTTTTCGCTCAACGAAAACAATCCAAGGATAAAAAGCCACTGCATCAAAGGTGGTATTGCGGCAATTTATGAGAATGGATACGTGACCATTTTGAAAGGGACGTGGAAAATACGGGTAGAGAAAGTGACCAACATTCCGCTCACCTTTTCCGGTATGGCTGAGTTCAATATCGCCAATGTACTCGCAGCAACTCTCGCTGCTTATGTTCAGGATTTCAAAACCGAGGATATCCGTCAGGCGCTGCAAACATTTGTGCCTTCACCTGCACTCACTCCCGGACGCATGAATTTGTTCCATTTCCATAACTATTCGGTAATGATTGACTATGCTCATAACACACATGGTATAATGGCTTTGGGTAAATTTATTAAAACAGTTGACGCGTCAGTTAAGGTGGGAATAATCGCAGGCGTCGGTGATCGCCGTGACGAGGATATCATCTCCCTTGGCGAGGCCGCTGCCAAAGTTTTTGACGAAATCATCATCCGCCAGGACAAAAATCTGAGGGGCCGGACTGAGCAGGAAATTATTGAACTGATGACAACCGGCATACACAATATAGACCCAAATAAGATAATTGTGGTGATCAAAAAAGAAAGCGAGGCTATAGAATATGCATTTAAAAATGCCGTAAAAGACAGCTTCATAGTAATTACCAGCGATGTGGTACCCGATGCATTGGAACAGGTGAAACAATACAAAGCAATAGAAGATGGATTAAAGGTATAGTCAATTGCTCTGCCCAAAAATAATATTGATGTTGAATTTCCTCCCCCGAATTGACAACTTTTCAGAAGTTGTCAAATCATACTGATAGAAATTCAACAACCTGAAAACACATCAGCAATACCTATTTTGCCTTTGCAGATACCAGCCCTTGCCTATCTTTACGTATAAATGATATAAGCTCAATGTTTCCTGAAGATTTCGTTTTTGAAAATTTTAAAGGCAAAACCCTGGATCAATTCCTGTCGGCAGGATGGTACAGAATGGGCAGCACATTATTCACAACCAAATTCATATACCCTTTCAACAACGAAATAACAGCCGGCGTTTTTTGGCTCCGTTACCTGGTTGATAATGTCCGGTTAAATAAAAAAAGCCTTGCTCTGTTTGCAAAAAACAGCCGATTCACTTTCGAATATAAGTCATTCGCGCTTACCGGTGAATTAATTACCCTGCACCAATTATACACCCAAAACTTAAAATTCACCACCTCGGGCAGTCTTGTTTTATTGCTCGAAGACATTTACAACATAGTGTTCGATAGTACAATTATTGAGGTTCGCGATGATGGTAAACTGGTAGCTGCCGGCATTTTCGATATTGGCACAGAAAGCATTGCAGGTATAATCAATTTTTACAACCCTGATTACAAAAAATTTAGTCCCGGCAAATTCCTTATACTACTCAAATACCAATTCTGTGTTAAAAACAATATTCCCTTATACTATCCGGGATATTTTATGCCCCAATACCCTATTTTCGACTATAAGTTATTTCTCGACAAAAATGCCACCGAGGTGTTTTTACCCGATGAAAAAAAATGGATACCCTATCATAAATTTCCTGAAACAGACATTAAAACACCTTGAAAAGGATATTTAAACTCATTGCAAAAACCCTGCTTGCAATAGTCACCTTTGTCCTGCTCTGTTTTTCAACTGTTAGTGCTGCTCAAGGATCACATGTCACCCTAAACCCACTATCCCTGACATCAAGAACCAATATACTAAAGCTGAAATTATTTTCTACTGTAAAGTCCAGGAACAAGATCCAGATTTTTTCATCGGGAGGGATTTAGGTTTTTTCTGCTTTTGCCCTATGATCAGCATCTACGGAATAAAGAACTGCAACACTTTTCAGAAAGCGCTTAAGTGTCTCGACGCAAAAAAGGTCCCTTACCAATTTCACAATTTCAAAGAAGAAGGAGTATCGAAAGAGACACTCACCATCTGGCTCAAACATTTCCCGGCAGATAAATTGAACCACCTGGAGGAAAATATGAAAGCTCCAACTATTGTGCTTAGCGAAAATGAGATGAATGAGTTGGGTGGAATAATAGGCTATTTGGCGACGCTGTTTCCTGTAATTTTCCTACTTTGAATTATGTTGAAGGAACCTTTTATTAAACAGAAGCCCCGTCCGGTAAGAACGGGGCTTCTTGTTTTTCTATTCATCAAATTGTACTGGTAAACTAACTGATATTTGTTACTAAAAACTGCACCTTATTACTCAGCGCTGTGATACCACCTCCTGGTTATGTTAAACCCAATAAGGTATTGGCTTTTGGTATAATCATTCTGGTTGAAAACATTATTCTGCTGTGGGATAATGCTTTGGTAGTTACTGAAAAATATTTGAAACGAGTGCCCTTTTGTACTCATCTCAACCCCTAAACTCAAATTAGGATGAGGGTTATCAGTAGGATGTTGTGTCAGAGGCTGGTCGTAATTAGCGATAATGCAGAAGCCATCTTTTACTTTATACCTTCCACTGAAGGCAATAGCCCAATGGCCGTTTTTCATCCTGGGCTGAATGTTCCCATTTGCATCCACATATCCTGCAATATTATTAAAGTAGGAAAAACTTGGTGATACCTGCGCAGAGAAATGTTTGGTAATTTTCCTGGCAATGATCAACTGGGTGAAATAAGAAATCCGGTCGGAACCGCTTACAAAATTACCTGCTTTAGGCAGCGTAGATACTGCCATATCAGCAAAGATAGTGACGCTTACAGGGCAGCCACCTTTAACCTGCTGCTTGCCGAGGGCGTATTTTACGTTACCATCCCATTGCATTCTTTCTTTGGTAACCCCTATTCCTATTTGCAGGTTATTAATAGGTGTATAGCTTCCGCCAAGCCTGATGTTGGCCGGGGCGAAAATCCCATACATATCCTCATAACCGTTATTAACTGTTCCGAAGCGGTGCTGAATCGCGACTTCGGTAGTTTTTGCAACCGGCACCATTACAGATTGGTTGTCAATAATCATGCTGCCTACAAATGTGCCTCCTACGTAAGCCTTTTTTACAACCTCAGTGCTGTCCTGGGCATTACAGTTGACGGCAGGCAAAAAGTAGCAGCCTATCAACAGCAGGCAACTTCCGGCGGACCATTTTATTTTAGATAGTATTTTCATTTTATAATTATTTTAGATTGTTCAATTAATTGTTCTTTGCTCCTTGTTTTATCCATCCAAGTACAAGTGAATTAATGTTTGACGGATTGGTGGTTTTCCCCATTGGCATTGCAGGGGTAAGAACGCCGGTTAACCGCTCATAAATTATGCTGCTGGTGGCTTTGGTAGTATCATAATACTTACCCGTTTGCAATGAAACATATGCTTTCTGAGCCGTCAGATCAGGCTTATGGCCACCGGAACCATGGCAACCGGTCAAAGCGCAGTTTGCTGTAAACAAGGGTACCAGATCTTTGCCGAAAGATACCGTGGTTGATACTGCAACGTCGGACTTAATGGTAAGCGTGACGTCTTTTGTACAACCAGTGATCCCAACAATGAACATCACACCAAGCGCAAGCGTTATTACTATTATTTTTTTCATTATGAAAAAATTAACTGTGAAATGTGAATTGTTAGTGTTTATTTAAAATGCAGATGCAAACCTGCAACTATCGCATGTTGGTTATCGGCGCCGTTGAACATAACACCAATACCAAATGGCTGATCACCCAAACCTGACAGATCAACATCATCTTTAGAAGTTGTACCTGGAATAACAGCCTGATTGGTATTTAATGCGCGCTTTAAGAGCAATCTCCAGCCTGTGCCTGTCCAGAATGCATTGGCAGTAACATCGCCACGGCTTCCTGAATAAGGAGAAACGAATGAGCCTGGAATACATTTTGCTCCATCGCCTGTACCCACTTGCTGATAACTTGTACCAGATGCAGCGGTGCGTGGATCAATTGTAGCGCCACCTGCAAGTGTAAGCACACCGTTAGAGTCAACTGCAATAACTTTTACAGCAGCACCGCCGGAAAGGGTATCTTTTTGCAGCATTGCTCCATTAGAATATGTTCCGCTTGGTATTACAAACCATGGTACAGATACTTTAGTAGTTTTTCCGGTAATGGTTAAAGTTTGTTTGTTGCTGAAGCCTCCGTCTTTTGTACTTGCCTGTGCATCACTGGCAACTTCATTCTTATCCAGAGCACCTGCGCCATCCCATATATAACAATCATTGGCCTGGTTAGCATTCACAACCTGCACCATACGAGCCCTCCAGCAATCCAAAAATTCAGTAGGCCCGTTTGTATACATAACACCACCTTCTGGTGCAGGACCGCTTAAATAACCAGAGTTAACATGGCAGGCTACATAACAGGACAACGTATTAAAATTGGGAACAGAATTATTAATGTTGAACATCATTACAAACTGGTCCTGTATAAAAGGAGGCCTGAATGTAGTGCTATCTGCATTCTTTACAGGAGTAGACGCTTCCTGCATCCAGCGAAGCGTAGCAGGATTATAGTACCATGGTGAAGATTCACAATGTTTGCGGTCGCTGTTCCATTCTACAAGGTAGTAGATGTTAGTAGCATCGTACAAGGAACGCATCGTTACATCAGTAGAATTTCCTACCCAGCCATTAAAGTTGTCATTTCCCAGGTCGGGAACTACAGCATGAACTGTTAATTTTGGTGCACTATTCCATGCTGCTTCTATTGTGCCATCCCATGCAGCTCCGCCAATAGGCTGAAGAGTAGCTGTACCCGGCACACAATATAAGGTATCTGTATTTGGTACTACAGGGGCCGGCGTGCCAATCACCTGGTTTTTCTTGGTACAATTGACAGCTACGATTATTATCGTCAGCAACATCAAAACTAAAGTGGAGCGTTTAATTATATTTTTCATAAATATTTGAGATTAAATTGTTAATTATAGATGATAAAAAAAATAAATTATAATGGTTGATACTATTTATGTTAGCTATTTCTTCCCAAGTGTGCGTATATAAGAAACTACCTGCCACCGCTGTTCTTTTGATAATTCACCTTTAAAAGAAGGCATTGGTTTTCTTCCTTCCGCGATTTTCCAAAAGAGTGAACCATCTGATTGTTTCTGGAATTCGGCTTTGGTAAAGTCCTGGGGATTTTTATCCAGGTCAGCGCTTTTAGGGCCATCACCTTTGCCTTTTGGTCCATGACAGTCAATACACTTTGATTTGTAAACACTCTTGCCAGCGTCAATGGTTGCTGCATTCGAAGCCATAGGATTGGTTTCTTTGTCCGCAGTTGCAGGTGCAGTCCATGTTTTATTATCAGGCGCCGGCACAAAAGCAAAGAGAAGTGAAATGCCGCCTATTATAGCTCCTGTTGCAATGAACGTTGATAATTTTATTTTACCGATTTGCATGATTATTTTTTTCATACTATTTATTTTTTTTGGTTAAAGATTTAAATTCAATTCTTTTTTACAGTTTTATCTTCATCATCATCCGGGGATGTTTTTATTTTACGTAACTGGAAGAAGATTAAGAAATAGGTAAACCACACGCCACCAAACAGCGTTGAAATAGTAATGACGAGCGGCATGGGTGCATACGGTTCCCACAGAGCGCGTGGGAAAGGATCCTTTATGAGTGACAAACGGGAACCCCATGAAGTAGTTGCATTTTTTTCCACATTCCCGAATTTATCATTATCCTCTATTTTGACTACAACACCTAAAGTACCTGCAGTATCACCCGGAATGTTTTTAGGAAGTGTAAATGAGGCTTCTCCATTTTCATCCGTATTTACAGAATTCTCTTCCAGTGCAGGCATTACCCCAAACAGGCGCTGCACATAAAATTTCACCGCTACATCTTTTGCAGGTACTTCTTTTCCGTCTTTACCCATTTGAAGTACTTTGGCTGTGACGATACGGTTAGTGTCTTTCGGATTGAGTGTCACCCCAAGACTGGCATCTTTGAAGTGCACCTGCTCTGTGGCATCTTCATACAATGAATCCTTTTCAATTTTGGCGACTATTGTGAACCAGAGGCTGTCATCCAAAGGCATTTCTTTAGGTAGTACGATAACTGCTTTACCTTTAGAATTGGTAACCGTACTATTTATCAGTTTAGGCTCCTTGTTCTGCACAGCATAGAAATTTACCCAGGTATTTATTGCCGGAATAAACTTTCCATTTTTATTTTTTGCTTTGATTTCAGCTACGGCTGTTCTTGCTGTGTCGGCTTTTTTATAGTACGACAGAGCTATGGTAGCCTCACTTTTACTGCCATGGGATTGTGGCGTATCCTGCGCAGATACATTTGATGATAACAAACCCGTTATTGTTATTGCCAGAGCAATTCTGCTCATGAAATATCTGTAACTTATAGTTCTCTGACTCATATTTTTTCGCTTATTAATACTTTTGGTTTAATTTCTCCGTTCGCTTTTTCCAATAGTTTTGCTTTTGCATCCTCAGCTATGCGTTGCTCCTTGAGTTCTATGGCTAACTGCTTGTCATGCTCGATCTCAATTCCTTCTTCTACTTCCCATACGGCCATCATAGGGAAGAGCTTTGAGAAGAGCGTAATGACAAGGAATATTCCTGCCAGCGCAGCGGCGGTAACAGAGAATTCCACATAATTCGGGAAGTAACTTGACCAACTGCCGGGAACTTCCTGGATAGGCATAAAAGGATGCAGCAGGGTTGGCACCACAATGAGGTATCTTTTTACCCACGCCCCGCATACTATAATAATACAGGTTATGGAAAGCATTCCAATGCTTCGTCCTTTCGGAAATGCCATAATAACAATGGGAAGCAGTACAGTACCGAACTGACATGTCCAGAATGCACTTGAATAACTGCCGCTAAACAGGTCGGTAAGTAAATGTCCCTCAGCAGTCGCCATTTTGTAAGCAGGTATCCAGTATTCATTCAGATTCAGGTAGGCATAGATCATAGTCAGCGCCAATACTATCCTGCCCATTAGATCAAAATGCTTCGGGGTGATATATTTTTCCAGGTGATACAGCTTGCGGAATGCTGCCATACCCAATATCACACCTGCTGAACCTGAATAGAGAGCACCCACAACAAAGTAGGGTCCGAAAACGGTACTGTTCCATCCCGGACGCAGCGTCATAGCGAAAATGTAGCTAACCACTGTATGCACTGATACGGCTACTGGTATAATAACAATGGTCATTATGTTCATAGTCTTTTCCAACCTGTGCCATTGTGATTTTGTTCCTTTCCAGCCAATAGCCATAAATTTGTACAGCCATTTTTTGAACCTCTTGTAACGGGTATCGGTAACGGTCAAACTATCCCTGCACAGCGCCATATCCGGGATCATTGGCAGAAACAGGAACACTGTACTACCTGCGAAATAGGTACATATGGAAATCACATCCCACATAAGAGGTGATTGGATCCTTCCGAAGATTACCAGGTTTCCTATTCTGTCAGGCCGCCCCAGGTCAATGATTGGCTGAATACCACCAAAGAGCAGGGATACAAAGGTGAGCAGCTCGGCCGACCGTGTTATTGGCCTTCTCCATTCCTGTTTTGTTATGCGAAGGATGGCCGACACTAATGTACCTGAATGGCTGATGCCAATAAAGAATACAAACGTTGAGATATACAATCCCCATGATACATAGTCACGCATAGCAGTGACACCTAATCCATGCCTGAGCTGGTGGATGTAACAATAAAGCCCCCACCCAATGACTATGAGTAAGCATGCTATCCAGACTTGTGTTGTCCGGCTAAATGTTCTTGTAGGGCGAAGGCAATCTTCGCGAACCATTTCAATTTCTTTTTTCAGATCGAATTTTTCGTTTGCCACAATTGTTAAGTTTACTGTTTTTAATAAGTGTTGATTACATATTGTCCATGACCATCTCTGTGGGCTTCTTCGTATTTTTCACTCTATCAACTTTATCCATATCAGGTACAGGATATTTCCTGTTTTTGGGCGGCAGGTAATAAACACGTGGCTCAGTCCCCAACTCTTCCAGGTGCCTGTAACCGGCATTATCACTAAGGAGTTTGCTTAATTTAACTGTTACGCCTGCTGCGTTGGTTACCGCATCTTCATTCTGATCGCCAAAATAAATTACGTTCATCGGGCATCCGCTTACGCAAGCCGGCATTTTGCCTTGCCTGATCATATCAGGACAGAAATCGCATTTTTCCACTGTACCCATTCTCCGTGGAACACTTTGCTCGGGAGAATACTTAATATTGCCGAGTGCTGCTGTCTGTTTTTGATCAGGATGGCTCCAGTTAAAGAAACGAGTAGAATACGGACAGGCAGCCATGCACGAGCGGCAACCGATACAGCGTTCATTATCAATAAGCACAATGCCATCCTGCCTTTTGAATGTAGCATTCACAGGGCAAACTTTTGTGCAGGGGGGATTATCGCAATGGAAACATGGTTTTGGAAAATAATATGGCGCGTCGGCTTCCGCTTCCTTCATCGTGAACACTTTTAACCACTCACGGTCTGATTCGGTATAATGCATCGCCTGGCATGCTTCCGTACATTTCTTACATCCATCGCATTTGGCCAGGTCAATAACCATCACAAATTTTTTGTTCGGTATACCTTTACGTGCTTCTTCATTAGATACCGGTAAGGGACGTACTTCACATAAATTACCTTTATCCCCTTCATAAACTTTTCCATCAGGAGATAGCAGCCTCACTTTTTCACCAGTCCCTTTTTCGCCTGAAAAGACTTTTTGCAGTCCGCCTCCCACCAAGGTAAGTCCTGTAGCTAATGCACCGAATTTCAGAAAATTCCGCCTTCCGGAATTCTTGTTGGGTTCGTTTATTTTGTCTTCGCTCATAAAATTTTTATTTCAGTTGATTTAACAAAACGAAAGTACTGGTGCGTGAAAAAGATTTTTATGACTTGGCTTAGTTGAAATTGTCTTATTTCGGACATTAGGTACAACATTGGTTTTCGTTTGATAATTTTATTCTGCAATAAATTAATTTTTATGAAAAGAATTTTACTCTCCGGATGTATCCTGTTATCAATGACTATTACCATGTGCGATAGTCCGTCACCAACAAATTCAGGGTTGACGAAAAAGCAAAAACTGGCTATCTACACTGAAAAAGTGTCTGCTGAAATCAAGGCTGATTCGGTAGCAGATGCTTTTAATCCTCTGAAAAAAGAATTAGAGAATAAATTAGATGCCAATAGACCTAATATAGGGGATTTGCGAAAAAAATACCAGGCAGAATATGTCAAATGGTCCAGTAAAAAACTGGAATACATGGATGTTTTCACAAACGAAATCGTTCGCAAATACAATATCCCTGATGACGTTTATTTCCAGGTTTGCAAAGACATGTCACAGGAAGTAAGTGATGTGTATAATAAAAGCAACTAATCACAGCAATATTACAGATTTCGGGCAGACTATCCGGCTAATATACCGGTTAGCCTGTAGCAATTAATTTCTTATCATAAGTTAATGGAAGTGCCCTGGTAGTGTGCGTTTCGGGTACGTTAAATTTGCTGATAAGTTGCCGTAGAATTCCTATATTAGTTAAAGCTATTTTTTTTCCGTGCTTTTCTATTAATCCTTCTTTTTCAAATTCCGAAAGTTGCTGTGTTACTTGCTGCCTGGTGCTACCGGCAGTGCTGGCAATCTCGTCGCGGGAGAAAGTTACATTCAGTTCATTTTCTTTATTTATACCGAAAATCTCCATCAGCAATAACAGGGCTTCAGCAGTTTTTTCCCGGATGTTCATTTGTGCAATGTATTTAACCCTGTTCTCCAGTTTCCTCAGCTCCCGGGAATAATACATCATCATTTCAATTGAAAATTTCGGATTGGCAAAAAACATTTCATTGAGCGTGTTATTTTCAATAAAACAAATTGATGAATCTTCCATTGCAGCAGCGCTGATAGGATAATAATCACTGCCTATACCTCTATGCCCCAGAATATGACCATCTGAAGCAAAGCGAACGATCTGCTCCCTGCCATTGATGCCGGTAGAATACACTTTCACCTTTCCCTTTTGTATAAAAAACACACCGAAAACCACCGAACCTTCTATAATAATGTTCTGGTTTTTTTTATAAAGACTCTGGCATTTGCATTGATCAATTTGCTGAACCCATTTCCTGGAACACCACTTTACAAAGCAGTCTGAATTTGAACATAATTTACAATGAACATTATTCATTTTGAATTACTTTTTGTTTATCCTGTAAAACGAAATAATTCTTATTATTTGTTGTAAAGATGAATAAAAATGAAGGCTGCAATAATTGGCTAAAGTCATCCTGTTTCCAAAAAATGCGAATATCTTTTTGTTCATCTTTATAACAATTGATGTTGTAACAACTGTTGATGTAAGTTAGATAACAACAGAAAGACAAAACCATGATTGTAATCATAAAAAAATATGATTACAATCATGGCATACAAAACCTGATCCCGAAGAATTGGAATTTCAGGGAAAAAATAAAGAAAATGGCATAGCAGAAAAGCTATGAATCGTTATCCCGCAATTTATCCAGCAGGTGGATTAAATGGGAAACTTCCATTTCATTTAAAGTAGAAAGCTTATTATCCATTACACGGTTATTTCTTGAATCTATTTCTTCCAGCAGCAACAGTCCTTTCTGAGTAATTAGTACATCCATTTTTCTTCTGTTGTCTGCACAGATATTTCTTTCTACGAATCCTTTTACCCGCAGCAGTTCAATTATCCTTGATGCATCGCTCATGCGGTCCAACATTCGTTCACGAACATAAATTACAGTAGCTGCTTCCGGGTATTTTCCCCGCAGTATGCGAAGGACATTATATTGCTGCGGAGTTAAATTATATTGCCTGAGTAATTCAGAGGTAAATTGTAAAATCCATTTGCCCGTATAGATCAGGTTAACATACGCATTATGATACATATTCCGGAATGGTTTTATCTGATGTATTTCTTTTTCTAGAGTCATAAAGTACCAACATTAATTGGTACCACAAATATGCGCTATACATGAATGATCACCCAAT
>CAIMDZ010000023.1 GCA_903839875.1 uncultured Bacteroidota bacterium | reverse complement strand
GAACATTAACCACCCACCAAATTACTGCTCCATTTCACTCACTTCATAATACATAACCAAATGCTCCGTTCTTCCGGATGTTAGCGTTAGCGCATCCGGTAGTACAAATAAAACTCCATCTGCGATGGTATTCAATGCACAGCCGCCAAATGATAGAAAATTAACCACCCACCAAATTACTGCTCCATTTCACCCACTTCATAATACATAACCAAATGCACTTCAAACTATTAGTCCAAAAACAACTTTCTGCCATGCACCAAAAACTGTACTATCATAAATTTTATATTTTGTAATTTAAAATATCCTGTTTACATTTGCAGAACCTATGAACATAATACTCACATATAATTCAAATTTCACTCCCCATTCCCTGTTTTTAAGGAAAATGGGGTCATAACACCTCCCTCTCCACCTGTGGAGAGGGCCGGGGTGAGGTCAACATTCACGTTTATTTAGGCAAATGAAAAAATGAAAATCACAAACTTTATGCAATGTGTAACCTATTTCAGGACGAGACACGAGGCAGAAGGGAAGCGCCTGTCCCGAACACTTGCAGGGTTACTTGTATGATAAAAAAAATAACCGCTACATGCTGCCAATTACGTCAATTGCAACTGAAAAAAAGATGACATAGTGCGACAAAACACGACAACAATGCGACATTTTGCTACTTGTAATACGATTGACAGTAAAGCGTTTCAACCCAATTTATAATATGAGTTATCCACAAAAAATAGGAGAAATACGACAATGATTCTCCGGTGAATAGTTAGCCATTGCAATTGAAAAGATCAGGATAACAGTATGACAATAATACGACAATGCAACTATTGATTATATATCCCGATAGTCGGGAAAGTCAGAAAGGTGGGAATATGGTCACATCCCGATTATTTCGGGAGGGCAATGGCTGTTGATACTATTCGCGTTTAGCTCATGTATGCAAGGAAGATCCTTACAAATATCAGGACCAGGCGCGATGCCTGGACCTGTGGGCTTTAATTGGAGCTTTTAAGCTCCCGTCATTCAGCTGAAAAGCTCCACATTACCAGCTGAAAAACTTAAAAATAGCAGCTTAAATGACATTGTTTTATAATATTTACTGTTCTACCTTTACACCGCATTGAAAACCAGGTGCGCAACTGGCAAATAAATGCGGCGGATTCCGAAAAGCCAACGAGTAGGAGTAATTTTAAATTTTATACACAATGAAAAAATTATTGTTTTTATCTTTTTGTACGCTGGGCATAGGTGGTGTGTTCGCAATCGCCACTGCATTTACTCCGAAAAGTAGTCCGCATCCGAAACCTTCACTGGACGGCGACATTTGCACTACTTATTCAATTGTGCAAAATGACTGCGTAGGCAGTCCCACAAACTGCTTATGTGAAGTGGTAGTTACGCCAAATTGTCTGGCAGCGCTGAATACCGCTATTGCTAATGGAACAACAACCAACTTTTTTTCTAACAACGAAAATATACAGACTTTCGGTTTGTATCCAGACCAGGCCCAGGAACTTCAATCTACTTCCACATGGGTTATCCGGAATTACAACCAGAAATCCGGCAAGTATTTCTATGGCGTAGGTTCTGCCGCAAATCAGAGCTTTGAAAATGTTGACTTCGTTATGGATGTTGTAACAAATAGCAACTAACAATTTGTTTATTAATTAGATTGCATCGGGATAAATTAACCCGGTGCAATTTCCCCCCCAATTTTCATCATGACTATTATAAAAAAATACAACGAAATATTTATATTGACTAGTTTATTTTTCTTTTTAATGATAAGTTCATGCGCTAAGAAAATTGATGTAGTTGAAGATTCATCTAAGTTCCTGGTGGATAGTATAATTATCGAAAAAGCCAATCTCTCTTTGAACCCAATTATCGGTACAAATCTTAGCTATAACACTGCCGGCAATAGTGTAATCATATGGTATTTTTCCTTTAATAAAATATACAAATACAACATTTCAACTAAATCAATTGTTGACTCTATTGATCTTTCATACTATAAGAAGCTTAATTTTTATCATGCATATTTTTATATTGATTCTGATAACAAATTTTATTTGTTGAATCGGGGCCATGAAAACACTATATCGCTGTTAGAAAATAATGAAATAAAAAAAATAAAGTTCCTGGATAGCAGCAAGCCCCAAAATTACATATATACCAGCTACACCCCCCTCGCTATTGATGGCAATATTCTCTTATGTAAATTGCCCTATTACTTTCTTCCCGATCCTGAAAAAAGAAAAAAATACTTCTCTTCAAAAATTTTGAGTGTTTTCAATATTAAAGATAGTTTCCTGATCGAAAAAAGAAACTTTGCACCGTTTCCAAAAGAATACCAATCAGAATATTTTTATACCGACAGGCCTATAGCATGTAAAATAAACGATAGTATGGTTTATTACAACTTCCCAAATAAAAACATTATATATAAATATAACGTAAATTCCGGGCAAGTTGAGCATTATATAATCAGGAATGTAATAGAAAATAATTTACCACCTTTTAATACCGATAGTATTACAAGCTTAGCCTATGCTGTAAAGTACGCAATAAGTTCGAATAATTTCACTTCCTTGTCCTACGACAAATACTCAAATCACCTGTTACTGATGCAAACATTAGCTGTAAATTATGCAGAGGATTCAATGGGACATATGCCACTTTATGAAAATAAACCAACGGTCGCTAACGTCTTGGATAATTCTTACAACTGCATAAAAAAAATAAAATTTAATCATCAAATTTATTGTGAAACAATATTTTTCAATAATAACAAGTTATATATACCCTTTGTCAAGAAATCTTCCTTAATTATTTATATTTATGAGATATAATCTGCTCATTTTTCTAGCTATACTTTTTTCCTGCTGTCGCGATGAAAATACTACTATTAAGTTCGCAAAGGATAATTTAATTTTCGCTGGCTATTTCAATCGGAATTTTCATACTGCAATTCCGTTCGATAGTACCAACTTTATCCTTATTTCTGAAAGCGGCTGCCCGGGATGCATGATCGGTCTTATTAACAAGCTTCAGAAAAACAAAAAGTCAAAAATAATTGTCAGCGATGTACTCTACCAAAAACTGATAAATGGATATAACTTTAAAATAACCAGCAACTATTTGATAGATTCCTCCGGAGAAATAAATCAATTGAAATATCATAGAGGTAATATCGGGATAATACAAACATGTGATAAGAACATTTATGATATTTTGCAGCCGTCAATAGAAAAAATTGATAGCTTTTCTAATCTATTGGCAGAATGATGATATTGATACTTGTCTCAGCAATCCGATAAATCTACCTGTGCAGGCATTTTTTTTGGTAGCTATCCTTTTATCGTGCAGGGGTAGTCCTCCGCGTCGGAGGCATAAACCACATTATATACAAGGTTTCTACTAACAGATAGCCCACTTGGGCATTCCATATAATTGAAAAATACTTGTGTCATAACGGTAGCACTGAAAGGGAGATGGTACGTAAGCGCGAGTTGATGCATTGCCTGGTTGCAAAATTTAATTGGAGCTTTTAAGCTCCCTCCATTCAGCTTAAAAGTTCCCCGCTACCATCTGAAAAGCTTAAAAATAGCAGCTTTTATGACGTTGTTTTATAATATCTACTGTTCTACCTTTACACCGCATTGAAAACCAGGTACGCAACTGGTAAATAAATGCGGCGGATTCCGAAAAGCCAACAAGTAGGAGTAAACTTAAATATCATGAAAAAATGAAAAAAAATATTATCATCGCCCTTCTGCTTGCGATAAGCAATGCTGCATTTGCACAGGCTCCATTGAGCATTAAAAATAATACACCCTGCAATCTCACGGCAACTATGTGGGGAAATGACCCTACCGATTTTGATTTGTGCGGAGATCTGATCAGTTTCCCATTCGCTGTAGGCCCTTTTTCGGGGGCTGTTGTTAACCCTTGGTTTACAATGCCCTGGGCGACAATGACATTCTTTCCTTCACCGGGTTCTCCCACCTTTCAATGGTCGCGAATTGATTTTTCTTTTGTTTGCGGCGCTGCTTGTCCGCCCATCACAGGCATTATGGGTGATGCGTTGATAAGCTGCGGCGCCCCTCCTGCAGTATGGACAGGTACGTCATGCGCTGTTACTATCAAGGGATCATGGAACCCTGTTGTTGGAGGCTACCTTAATAACGTTGGCATAGATTTCCATTAAAATAAATAACTTTTGACTTGTGATACAGGCATAGGCTCGCCTATGCCTGTTTTCGCTATCTTTATAAAACTGTTCTATGAAATATTTTTTACGTTGTAAAAATCTTTGGGCTTGCCTGTTCGTATGTGTCTTCGCGGGCCAGGGAACGCATGCCCAGGTAATTACCACTATAGCCGGCGATGGCACAATGGGTTACTTTGGCGATGGAGGCCCGGCAACCACTGCATGGTTGGGGTATATCATACATAACGTTGCCGATGATACCGGGAATGTATATGTTGTGGATAATTTTAACGACAGGGTTCGCAAAATAAGCAACGCCGGAATTATTACAACGTTCGCAGGCAGTGGTATTATTGGTTTTGCCGGCGACGGCGGGCCTGCAATCGCTGCTGAACTCGGCAGCCCTTCGGGCATAGCCCGTGATAAAAACGGCAATACCTATATATCGGAAGGTAGTCACAGGATCCGGAAGGTTGATGGTGCCGGTATTATCAGCACTATCGCGGGTACTGGTATATCCGGCTCTGGTGGCGACGGCGGCCCGGCCATAGCTGCACAGTTTGTTTACCCTGTTGGCCTGGCGTTTGATACATCGGGGAACCTGTATATAGCAGATGCCACGGCACACCGCATTCGCAGAATTGATTCGGCAGGTATTATTACTACTTTTGCCGGAACAGCTGCTTCGGGATATGCCGGTGATGGCGGGCCAGCCACACTTGCGCTGCTGATGGCTCCTTTTGGTGTGGCCGTGGACCGGCAAGGCAATGTTTATATAGCCGACCCACCTTGCAATACCATTAGAAAGGTAACCATAGCAACCGGTATAATTACCACCGTAGCCGGCACCGGCGTTAGTGGCTTTGGCGGCGATGGCGGCCCTGCCTCTGCAGCCCTGTTAAGCAATCCGGAGGGAATAGCCGTGGACACGGCATGCAACCTTTATATTTCGGAGCACAGTAACAACCGTATCCGTAAAGTAGATACCGGCGGCATCATCACCACGTTTGCCGGAACCGGTATTGCCGGATACAGCGGCGATGGCGGCCCGCCATCGGCGGCAGAGATACAAGAGCCCACTGGTGTTTCGGTTGACCGGTATGGCAATGTTTATATTAGTGACTGGGGAAATTTCAGGCTTAGAAAAATATATTATCCATCCACAACGACCATTAAAAACAGCCGGGACCACTCCGTTAAAATGGAGGTCAGTCCCAACCCAAGCCACGGCACATTCAGCGTCCTGCTCACCTCAGACAATAATGAGCCAGTGCAGTTTTTTATTACCGGCATTTCCGGCGCGCGCCTGTTTGAATCGCACGCACAATCAAACCGGACGTTAACTATCAGGCAGAACCTGCCTCCGGGTAATTATTTCTTATCAGCGTGTGCAGGACAGGAGCGGTATTCGGTGATGTTTGTAGTGGAGTAAACCCCGCAGGCCACATTTGTCCTGCTGCTAAATTTTATTTGGAGCTTTTAGGCTCCCGCCTTTCAGCTTAAAAGCTCCCCGCTACCATCTGAAAAGCTTAAAAATAGCAGCTTTTATGACGTTGTTTTATAATATATACTGTTCTACCTTTACACCGCATTGAAAACCAGTGCCCAATTGGCAAATAAATGCAGCGGATTCTACAAAGTATTTAGGGCCTGCTGGTTAAGTCACGTTAATTTTTGCATATAAGTATAATATATATAAATTCGTTTTACTAGATAAAAAGGCACTTGCCCGGCCAATTTGACCAGGTTAAGTACCAGCACAATGGAGGCGATCCATGATTCGCT
>CAIMDZ010000022.1 GCA_903839875.1 uncultured Bacteroidota bacterium | reverse complement strand
ATTGCGCCTTTGGAGAATAGTGATTTTGTAGCCAACATGGAATATGTGCTGGATGTATTGGAAAATAATTCCTGAAAATGGATTTTTTATTATTCTATCAACTTCTAAATTATTGAAAAACAATAATTTATATTTCTGGCATGTTTATGGTATTATCCAGCTTACTCAAACAAATTATTAACTCAAACAAATCGAACTAAAATGAAAAACAGCAAAATTAAAACAACTAACAGAAGCAGTAGTAAGCTCAAAGAAAAGGTTATAAATTTTTATAACAGAAGTTTCAATAGTATCAAATGCGCCTACATGGCATTAAAAGAAAGATATTCTGTACAAGTGAGCTTTTACATTACCGGAAAAAAGAATGGCTTATTAGTTGGCTACTTCATTGTAAAGTAAATTAATATTAAAGTTGTATTTTCCTCCCCTGCAGGACATTCCCATTTTCCATGCTGAGCCTGCGGTTTCAGGTATATCCGCTGATGGGTTCCCCATGGTTGAAGTCTTCCGGCTTCCGGCTTCAATCCACCAATTAAACGAAGCCTGCCTGTCCCGTTATTTAGAGTCTCCGAATGGTAGCCCTGTACTTCGCAGGTTCATAAAAATCAATAACCCTGTCTGCTTACACACAAAAAAACTCCTTTGAAAATTTGACTCCTATATAAAATAATACATTTTGCTATTACAATGGCTTACGACTCACAATTTTCAACTTCCTTCCCTACCTTAGCAAAAAAATATTATGCGAAAAATCTACATCCTGTTTGCACTCGCAACACTGACAGCCTGTGGCAACGGTACCAATATTGATGCAAATAAAACCCCAAAAACAGACACTCCGGTAGCAGGGCCAGCAACAGCAAAGAAAGAAACCCCACCTCCCCAACCTGCAATGGACTCTGCAACGAAGGCAAGAAAATACATGGAATACATGACACCCGGTGAGATGCACAAAATGCTGGCATCGCAGGTGGGCGTCTGGACCGCGGAAATGACCATGTGGGAAGATGAAAAATCGCCTGCACAAAAAAACACTGGCACCTGCGAAAATAAAATGATACTGGGCGGGCGCTACCTGCAGTCGACTAACAGATCAAAAATGATGGGTATGGATTTTGAAGGCATTGGTACGCTGGCTTACGACAACGGCACAAAAAAATTCATCAATACGTGGATGGATAATATGGGTACGGGCGTTATGATAATGGAAGGTCAGTATGATACTGCCACGCACACCCTATCGCTAAAAGGGACATGGGATGACCCATCAAAAGGCAAAATGGATGTGCGCGAGGTTTGTAAATACCCGGACAGCAAACACCAGGAAATGGAAATGTGGGGCAATGTTGCCGGCGGTAAGGAATACAAATGGATGGAAATGAAAATGGTGAAGAAGTAGCAAACACATTGGCAGAAGGTACTGCGGGTTTCATGCAGTAAGTTTGCTGAAAATAACGGAAGACGTTGCTCAAACAAGGGATAGTTATACCGATTCTGTTGGTCATTGCGGCACTTGAGACTCTTTCGTGCCGTAACGCGCAGCGCACCGCACCAACAGCAAACGTTCCATCCAGGCAAACCGTTGTCAAGGAAGGGCGAAAGCCCCTTTGGGATACTGCAAATGTGCTTTCGGGAAAAACTGAAGAGCTGGTGCTGCAATATATTGCATGGGGATGCGCCTGCGCCAACTGGGTAACACCGCATGATCTTAAGCTGTTCGAAGGGGATGAACTTGCACAGCATTGTATCTTCATCGAGGCTGCTGATTCATCTGTTCTGCTGCCGCAGAATTTTGATCCGTTTAAGCAACGGATCAAAGTGGCTGGCCGTTTTTACGTACGTCCGGGATTCCCGCAAGGATACTATGAATCTGAAGAACCGGTTGAAAAAGCAAGGGTCTTCCGTTACACCCGTTTACGAATGATCAACATTAAATAACCAACCCGATCAACTGGTTATCTTAAATTGCAAACTGTCAACTGAAAAGCTGTCAACTGAGTTACTGCTCCATATTGGTGGTAAACACATACTGAATAAGGTTAGCACCCATTTGCAGCGCCGCCTGGTGTTTCTCAGGCGGGTCGCGGTGTACATCGAAATCTTCCCACCCATCGCCAAGGTCGGTTTCATAGCTGTAGAAACAAACCAGGCGGCCTTTATAAATAAGTCCGTAGCCCTTGGGTGGTTTGTTGTCGTGCTCATGTATTTTGGGAAGGCCATTCGGGAAGTTGTACTTCTGGTGGTAAATGGGATAGGTAAACGGAAGCTCCGCCAGTTCCAGTTCAGGGAATACTTTCTTCAGTGCAGGACGCACATAGGGGTCAAGCCCGTAGTTATCGTCTATATGCAGAAAGCCGCCGCCTTCCAGGTACTTGCGCAGGTTTTGCGCTTCGGCATCATTCAACGCCCATCGGCCATGGCCGGTCATGTGAATAAAGGGGTAGTTAAATATTTCCGGGCTGCCTGCTTCCACGTGTGCCTCTTTAAGGTCAAAGTTGGTATGCAGTTGTTCGTTGCAGAAAGCTGCCAGGTTTTTCAGCGAAGTAGGGTTAGCATACCAGTCGCCGCCGCCATTATATACCAGCAGGCCCAGCTTCATACCCTGGGCGCTGGCAGCAATGCCGGCGCAAACAAATAAAACAGCAATAAAAACGGACTTAACTCTTACCATCACAGATCAGGTTAAAATAGGCTGCAGCCGTTATAGCGGCCGTTTCGGTACGCAGCCTTTGTGTACCCAGCGACACAGGTTCATACCCGTTGCTGATACACAAATTTACTTCATCCTGTGTGAAATCCCCTTCGGGGCCTATAAGTAAAATGGCCTCAGAGGTAGGTTTTAACATTTCCTGTAAGGACTTACGCGCTTCGCTGGTTATGCAATGCGCTACTATTTTCTGGGGAGTTGACTGATACCGTTCAAATAAGCCATGGAGGGGCACTATATCATGCAGCACAGGAAGGTAATACTGCCGCGACTGCAAAATGGAAGATTGCAGTATCTTCTGCCAGCGGTCGTGCCTGACGTGGATTTTCTCAGATCGCGCTGTAGTAAGCGGAATGATAGCCCCTACACCCAGTTCTGTCGCTTTTTCCAGCAGCCATTCGTTGCGGCTGTTGTTCTTGGTAAAGGCAACTGCAAGGTGCAGTTCACATCCCTGCCGGGCATGAAAAGAGACTTTATCAATTGATACATTGCACTTATGGCGCTCAGCGGTATGGATACTTCCTTCAGCGGAAGTGCCCTTGCCATCAGTCATGATTATCTTGTCGTCTGCTTCCATACGCAAGACCTGCCATATATGTTTGGCAGTATCTGCATCAAGAGATACTGTAGTGTTTTCGGCCAGCGGGCCGTCGTAAAAAAAGATGGGTAGTTGGGGCATACTGGCGCAAATATAAAAAAAGATAGGGAACGCTGGCAAAAAAAAATCTATTATATGGCGAAGTTATTTTTCATTTTTTCAAGGACTAAAAGCTGCGAATATTAAACATATTTAAAGATTTTATGACGCAGAAAAAATGGAAAAGAACAAGTCAGATGATGGATTTTATTTTGTCATCGTTACCAGGGTTCAGCGCAATACCATCTCCTTATCTACTATCAACTTTCTTAGGTTAATAAGCGCATAACGCATGCGGCCCAGGGCTGTGTTTATGCTAACACCGGTAAGGTCTGATATTTCTTTGAAACTGAGGTCGGCATATATACGTAACACAATGACCTCCCTTTGCTCCTCTGGCAGTTCTTCCACCAGTTTGCGCACGCTGTCGTGGACCTGGCGCTTTTCAATGCCGTCAGAAGCCATATCTCCTGCGCCGAACAGCACAGAAATATCCTGTCCGTCAGGCAGGGTCACCGGTATCTGTTGCCGCGACCTGCGGAAATGGTCCATACAGAGGTTGTGCGCCACACGTATAGCCCACGGCAGGAACTTGCCCTGCTCGGCATAGCGGCCATCTTTGATGGTTTTGATTATTTTCAGGAAGGCATCCTGGAAAATGTCTTCGGCCAGGTACTTGTCTTTAACAAGCATATAGACAGAGGTATACACCTTGTCTTTGTACCTGTTGATAAGTACCTCAAGGGCTTGTTCGTGTCCATGGCAATAAGCATGGATCAGTTCGGCGTCTGATTGTTGGGAAAGGTGCATAACTTCTACCTGGTTTAAACGTTACGTAAATGATCACGCCATACGTTAAAATATTTGGTTCAAGTAGATGTTTATGCTATAAGAGAATGTTTAATTGTGAGGCCTGCAAATACGCAGACTTATTATTATGATGCAAAAAAGTTAAAAATTCCGACTTTACCAAATTTTTTACTAATTATTTTATCAAATCTTTAACCCTTCGTTAATAATAAGACGTAAAAAAACGGGTTATAGTTGGGTATTCCGAAAAAAATATTTTTAAAAGGAAGAAAACAGGCAACTACCATTTTCGTGGTATTTTGGCCTGCCCATTGTACTCTGCTATCATTCCTTCCCTACCTTTAAGACATTAATTTCACAAAATCGGATCTTTATGAAACAGTTGCTTTGCATGTTCTCCTTCGTTTTCTTACCAGGTATTTTATTAGCCGGCAACAAAAAAATGGATCTTTCAGAGGCCCTGAAAAACAATACAATAAAGCTCGAAGCTATCAATTTCAAAGGCCTTTACCAGGGCAAAACAACAAGGTTAAGTATCACCAACAACACTAAATCAGCCGTGGAAATAAAGGTGGATCTCGGGACTATACTTAAACCGGAAGAACCAGGCTACCAGCCAATGGTACTTGCCGGTGAAGAAATACTGGTGGTGCTTCCTCATGCTACCGGACAAATGGAAGTACAGACCTTTTGCGGTGACGCCCCAGGATCTTGCCCAAAAACTGACCTGCACTATTCCTTTTCCCATGTTGCAAACGATACATTTGTTAAGGTCCTTCAATTTATAAACACCAACAAACTTTTTGATTACCTTGGCCAGGATGCAGTCTGGGTTATGACTAACGGGCATAACCTGAACAGCGTCTATGACCCGGAAAGAGTAGAACTATCCAAAAAATTCATCGAACTCATCGTTGCAGTAACCGGCAGGCCCAGACCTGAGTACTATACTTCCAATGCCACCGCGCAGGTGCCTAATGAACCGGCCTATGTGCCAAAAGTATTGAAGATATACGCACAGTTCGAGATCATATTGCAGGCGCCCAAGACGATGACCCTTGGCATATTTGACCAGGAAGGAAACATGGCACAGCCTGTTTTCGAGAACAAAGAATTCGGCATATCCGGCCACCGTTTCGATGTGGAATTTGAGGCCAGCAACGTTCCGGCTGGCAAATACTACATCCGCCTGAAAGAAGGTGAAACAGTATTGCAGGAGAAAATGGTGGTGGTGGAGTGAGTATAAAGTCTGAATTGGCTTTATTTTGAACAGACCGTTTTTGAGACGAGATTTTTATATTAATTTACATTCCAATGGACAATAAATTCCGTATTGACAAAACCGCATTTAAAGCCACCACCGCCAGGGAAGCTGACGACCATGTAACAGAATGGAAGGATAAAACCCCATGGGAGCGGCTGGAAGCAGCATGGTTCCTCATCAACCAGGTATATGGAACGACGTCCAAGACACGGCTTGACAGGACGGTGTTTTCTAAAAGGGAAAGATAATAATTATTCCTTTCTCATTTGCTAGTGTCATGTCACGCATGAATTGACGGATAAAGTTTTAATAATTTCACCCTTGCATCCTCACTAGAAGATTTATAAGTACTATCAAAAAGAATGCTCCCGATTACTTTTGGCATATCGCCTTTTGAATAAAATATGCATTTTGTTTTTTCTCCTTCTCCATAGGAAAAATATCCTCCTGCATTTTCCTTGTCGCCAAGTTGAAGGAAAACATCAGTACCAGCCCATGCACTCATTTCAAGCTTGTAAAGTTTTTTGCCTTCTGCAACAATTTGTTGCACCTCGGGCGTATTGGTTTGCGCATCCGCTTTAATTGCAGAGAAGGCGATAAGTAATATTAATATTATACAGGTTCGGGATTTCTGTTTCATAAGGTTGTTTTTATAGCCTATAACAAATGTAATGCTCAGCAATTACTTATGCTGCCAATTTTCATTTATTTCTTTACCTTAATTGTCGATTTTAAACTCCACTGCAAATGTGCCTGTTAAAAAGCATCTTTGGCAAAAAGGACGAACCGGTCACGTCTTACGTATAATTTCCAATCAACTTATCAACTTGTCAACTAATCAACCTATCAACTAATAAACATATCAACCAACCCCCTACCTTTGCACCATGCCTTTCAATAAAATCACACAGGCGCATATTTCTTTTTTTCAGTCAATAGTAGGAGAAAAATATGTGCTTGCAGATGCTGATAATATAGACCGTTGTGCCAGCGATCAGACTGAGGACCTGCACTACCCACCTGAGGTAGTTTTGCAGCCAGGGACAACTGAAGAAGTAAGCAGTATAATGAGGTACTGCAATGAGCAGATGATACCTGTAACGCCACGCGGTGCAGGTACAGGCCTGAGCGGCGGGGCGCTGGCATTATTTGGCGGGGTGTCGCTGGACATGAAGCGCTTCAACAAAATACTGCATGTTGATAAACGCAACTTCCAGGTGACTACCGGGCCAGGGGTAATAACACAGGAATTGCAGGAGCATTTAAAAGCTGAGGGCCTTTTTTATCCACCCGATCCGGCAAGTAAGGGCTCGTGCTTTATTGGCGGCAATGTATCGGAAAACTCAGGTGGGCCGCGCGCTGTAAAATATGGTGTTGTAAAAGATTATGTGCTGAACCTTGAAATAGTGTTGCCCAACGGCGAAATAATATGGACAGGCGCTAATGTGCTTAAAAACGCTACCGGCTACAACCTCACCCAACTGGTAGTAGGCAGCGAGGGTACTTTATGCATAATCACCAAGATAGTTCTAAGGCTGATCCCTGCCGTAAAACATGACCTGCTGCTTTTGGTACCGTTCCGTTCCGCAGTGGAAGCATGCGCTGCTGTGAACGCCATTTTCCTGGCTGGATTTACGCCGTCAGCTTTGGAATTTATGGAGCGTGATGCACTGGAATGGTCTATGAAGTATGTGAATTCGACGGGTGTTAATTTACCGGAAGATATCTCGGCTCATCTGCTCATAGAGGTAGATGGCAACAACATGGATGAGTTGTATAAAGATGCAGAAGCCATTTCGCAGATAGTGCAGCAATATGATATAGACGAAATACTCTTTGCCGACAGCCACGAACAGAAACAAATGCTATGGACGCTACGCAGGAAAGTGGGCGAGGCAGTAAAAAGTAACTCCATTTATAAAGAAGAAGACACAGTAGTACCCCGTGCCGAATTACCGGAATTACTGAAAATTATTAAAGACCTCGGCAGGGAATTTGGGTTTCATTCGGTGTGCTATGGCCATGCCGGCGATGGCAACATGCACGTAAACATTGTAAAAGTAACTATGAGTGATGAAGACTGGAAAACAAAACTACCACACGGAATACGCAAATTGTTCAAAGAAGTCGTGCGTATGGGAGGTACCCTTTCAGGTGAACATGGCATAGGCCTGGTGCAGAAAGAATACATGGACATTGCATTTAACCCCGTACAACTCAACCTGATGCGCCAGATAAAACAGGTTTTTGACCCCAGGGGCATATTAAACCCCGGCAAGATTCTGATGTCATAATGAATACTTAAAATAGGGAACAGGCGTTATTTGAAAGGAAATTAAGCTAACTTCGTAAATAGAAAATAGTTATTATGAAAAATATCATGGTGGTTTTGCTGCTTTTCTTTGGCATAACCTATGCATCTGCACAGGAAGTTTATACGAGTTCGGGCAAAAGCGGGTATCATAAAAAAACAAAGAAAAAGAAGGGTTACGATCCGGATAAACTGATAATAGGAGGCCAGCCAACAATAGATTTCAGTACCGATTATACAAATGTGGGTGTATCGGTCATAACTGGGTACAGATTTACAAAGCACTTTGCCGCAGGCGTGGGTTTGGGTTATCTTTATGCTAGCCAGGCAGTTTACAACATTGACCCCAATGATCCGCTGAAGGCATACCATATAAGGGCAAATATCATTTTCCCTAGTGTTTGGGCCCGCTACTATGTTTACCGCAACATCTATACTTCACTGGCATTGGAATACGATGTAATCCGTGGTAAAGAACCGGGATATGACAACAATGGCAACATCACCAACAATTCAAAGTTCGGCGATGACAACACCTGTTTCTTTGTAGGTGCAGGTTATCGTCAGCCACTTGGCGGAAGGCTATCCATATATGCCGAAATAATCTATGACGTTTTGCAGGGGAAGAATAGTATGTACGCCCCGGGATTCCCTACTACATTCAGGCTGGGATTTGCTACAGGCCTCTAAATAAAGTTGACAAAATAAATTAATTTAGCCCGTCCGAACGGTTCATCCGGGCGGGCTTCGCTCTTATCAAAGCGAAGCTTACTATTTCATATGGGTCCAACCGTATTATTGTTAATCATCCTCGCTTACTTTTCGTTGCTGCTGGGTATAGCATTTTATACCTCGCGGCACTCAAATAATGAGTCTTTTTTTATAGGCAACCGGAATAGCAAGTGGTGGCTGGTAGCTTTCGGTATGATCGGCACCTCTTTATCGGGAATGACATTTATATCAGTTCCGGGTACAGTAGGCCTGGCAGCGCAGGGTGGAGGAATGGCCGGGTTCAATTACTTCCAGGTAGTAATAGGTTACTGGATAGGCTACTTTGTAGTGGCCTTTGTTCTTTTGCCACTGTATTACAAACTAAATCTCACCTCCATTTATACTTACCTCGACAGAAGACTTGGAATAAACGCCTATAAAACCGGTTCACTCTTTTTTATCCTTTCCCGTACGCTTGGCGCTACTATAAGATTATACCTCGTAATAAAAGTTCTGGAGAAATTTGTTCTCACTGACCTTGGAATTCCTTTCGAGGCTACCGCTATCATTATCCTGGTACTGATACTGCTTTATACCTATAGGGGAGGGGTAAAGACCATTGTATGGACTGATACACTTCAAACCACCTTTATGCTCCTGGCATTGGTTATCTGCGTTGGTTATATCATGCACTTACTGCATCTTGGGCCAGGCTCTACCTGGGATGCCATGCAACATTCCGGTTATACCCACCTGCTGAATACAGATCTGAAAAACCGCGACTTTTTTCTGAAACAGATACTGGGTGGCGCATTTATCACCATAGCCATGACTGGTCTGGATCAGGAGATGATGCAGAAAAACATAAGTGTTAGCAATCTGAAAGATTCAAAGAAAAACATGATCACATTCTGTTTCGTATTGCTGGTAGCCAATTTCATTTTCCTACTGTTGGGAGGATTGCTCTACTTATATGCAACAGCAAAAGGGATTACCACTACCGGCGATGATATTTTCCCGTTTATCGCGGTCAAAAGCGGCCTCCCTTTTTACATCACCATTATCTTTATGATCGGACTGATTTCGGCAGTTTTCCCAAGTGCAGACGGGGCGCTGACTGCATTGACTTCGTCGTTTTGTATAGATATCATTGGTCTTAAAAGAAGACAGGGACTCACCGAGAAAAAACAAAAGAATATAAGGCTGTTGGTACATAATGGTTTCGCTATTATTTTCCTGGGTTTTGTGTTTTTCTTCCGCTATGTTGATAATGGCTCCCTGATAGATATATTGTTAAAGATGGCAGGTTTTACCTACGGCCCCCTGCTTGGGTTATTTGCATTTGGCATACTTACAAAAAAGCATATTACCGGCAAATTGCCCACTCTGATCTGCCTGTTTTCATTGATTGCAACATTCGTAATTGACTTTGTTAATAATGCCGAATGGTATGCAAAGAAATTTGCCCTTACCGAAAATAACAGTAATGCATTGACCCGTTTGTCTGCTAATATCTTTCATGGATATAAAATAGGGACCGAATTATTAATCATAAATGCCTCACTCACGTTTTTACTCTTATTTTTATGCTCAAAAAAAGGCAGCCCGATAGCAGCAGCCGCTACAGAAGATGAAAGATCAATTAACAAACCTGAAACTGCGGGACTGGACGGAAACAAAAGCCCACTCCAGTTGGCAGATCTTTAAAATAATGGCAGAGTTCGTTCAGGGGTTTGAAAACCTGGCGAAAATAGGTCCTTGTATTTCTATTTTTGGCTCAGCCCGTACACAGCCGGGAAATAAATATTATGAGCTCACTGTTGAGATCGCGCAAAGGCTTGCCAAAGAGGGATTCGGCATTATTACCGGCGGTGGCCCCGGCATAATGGAAGCCGCCAATAAAGGGGCGGCTCTGGCCGAAGGCCGGTCCGTAGGGCTAAATATCCAACTCCCTTTTGAGCAAACCAGCAATCCTTATATTGATACAGAAACTTCGATGAATTTCGATTATTTCTTTGTGCGCAAAGTAATGTTCACCAAGTATGCGCAGGCATTCATCATGATGCCGGGTGGCTGGGGTACTATGGATGAATTCTTTGAAGTAGCAACCCTGATACAGACCAGGAAGTTCACTCAAACCCCAATGATATGCATCGGTTCAGCCTATTGGAGAGGGCTTTTTGACTGGATGCGGACAACCATGCAGGATGCTGAGGCAAACATCAGTCCCGGAGACCTGGAAATGATCAAAATATTTGATACTGCCGACGAAGTGGTTGCCTATATGAGCGAATTTTATACCCACAATAAATTACAGCCGAATTTTTGATAAACGAACCAGTTTTTCAATGACCATCACATTTTCGTATATTTGTATAAACGCCGAACATTTATGACGATGACAGATATTAAGGTAAAGTTGCACGAAGAAATAGAGCATGGTGATTCTAAATTGCTAAAGATGATCTATGCACTTGTGCAGGAGTATAATGATAACGAAGTTACTGATGAAGAATACCTGGAGCAACGTAAAGCTATAGTAAGAGAAGAACGGGAAAAATACCTGAGAAAAGAAGGCCGTTCGTATAGCTGGGAAGAAGTAAAAAAGATCATAACCGAAAGACGGCTCCATGAAATATGATATAGAAGTAAGGCGTAATGCCATATTCGAAACGAACGAAGGTTTTGAATGGTATGAGTCGCAAAGGGAAGGGCTGGGATATGAGTTCCTTGAGGAAGTTGAATCATTTTATAAAGGTTTATCAAACAATCCATTTACTTATTCATTTTTCGAAGAAGCTGTCAGACAGGGTGTATTGAATCGTTTCCCTTATTGTGTATAATGTGAAGTTTTTGAAAATACAGTTGTTGTATATCATGTATTTATGACCAGCCGGGATCCAGCCAAAAAAAGAACAAAATAAGTTGATTATTCTACCAGCAACCAGGCAATATTTACCATTTATGTCCACCCCGATTTTACCAAAACTGATTGAAGAATACGCTGGAAAATACTCTTCAGCTGAACTGCCTGTCCTGGCAGCGCTCAATCGTGAAACAAATATGAAGCGGGGCGATGCGGTCATGCTTTCGGGGCACCTGCAGGGTACTGTACTTCAAATGCTGAGCCAGATGATACGCCCCAGATGCATCCTCGAGATAGGTACCTATACCGGGTATTCGGCTATATGCCTGGCTCAGGGGCTTCAGCCGGGTGGCGTACTCCATACTATAGAAATAGACGAGGAACTGGAGGATATGTGCACGAAATACTTTAAAAAAGCCGGAGTGTATACCAAAATAAAACAGCACATCGGTATTGCGGCTGAGGTTATCCCTGCATTAAAAGAAAAATTCGATCTGGTATTTATTGACGCTGATAAACTCAACTACGAACATTATTACGATCTGGTTTTTGATAAAGTACCTGTTGGCGGTTATATACTTGCCGATAATGTATTGTACGACGGAGAGGTGGTTTTACCTAAAGAAGACCGGAGTAAAAATGCCAGAGCCATACATAGTTTTAATAAAAAAATAAAGGCTGATAAACGTATTGAACACCTGCTTTTACCGGTAAGAGATGGTTTAATGATCGTTAGAAAAGTAAAATAGCGATAACAATAGATTTTATAAAATAGCCCGCAAAGCGGCATTAATTCTTTGTTATTAATGTTTAACCCCTTTACAATAAATTTGAATTATCCGCATTTTTGCGGAGTATTAACAGAAAAATAGGTCAATGAACCGTATTTTTGCCTTGAATCCTTCATGATGGCTTAATTTTATTATCTGTACTAATGCACAAATATGTACTTTACTGTCTTATTTTTTTGCTGCTTCCGGCCTTAAAAGCCGGAGCACAGGATAATTATACCGAAAGGGCAAAGAAGTACATTGATCAATACTCTTCGCTTGCTATACTGGAACAGCAAAAAAATGGTATACCTGCATCTATCACCCTGGCACAGGGTATATTGGAGACTGAAGCCGGCCTGAGTGAACTGGCTACTGAAGCCAACAACCATTTTGGTATCAAGTGCAAGAATGGCTGGAGCGGTGAAACATTCAATCATAGTGATGACCTGCCGAATGAATGCTTTAAAAAATATAAATGCGCCCAGGATTCCTACAGGGACCATTCAGAGCATCTGAAAAATAATCCGCGATATGCCCCGTTGTTCACTTATACACAGACCGATTATGCATCGTGGGCTAAGTGTCTTAAGAAATGCGGCTATGCCACTAACCCGCAATATGCCAGCAAACTCATTAAAATAATCGAGGATTTTGGACTTCAGCAGTACACCTACTCAGCCCTTGATAGTTCCCTGCTGAATAACTATTCTGAAAATCCGGTTGCCAATGCTTTACCTTATCAGGATACGGTTAGAAAAACTACCATTGCAAAAACACCGGAAATCCCAAAGCCACGCCAGGATGTTGCCGTTGCAAAGAGCAGGGGTGATACAACCCGACGTGTCACCATCATCTCGCACGACAGGCATACGGTAACTGAAGGCGAAACCCTGGCTACCATCGCAAAGGCTGAGGGTGTGGATGTAAAAAAAATAATGGAGCTCAATATGCTCTATTCCAACGAAGAACCTGTACCCGGCTCTATACTGGAATTGCAAAAACCGGCAAGGCAAAAACCTATTGTCAGAATGAGCGCTATGAGCGCCCACAAAGGCAATGCAATTATTGTTTCTGATGATAATGCTGCCGCTCTGAGCGGAGATTATGTGGAGATCAGGAAAACAAAACCTGTGGAAAGAAGCGAATCGGGACAGCCTGCACCCCCTGCTATTGTGCAGGCCCCTAAGCCGGTTGCTCCTGTTGCCAATACCCAGCCCCCCAAGCCGGCAACACCACCTGCAACTGTCCACGCACGCACTCCATCACCTGCTGTTGCAACGGTTGTGAACAAGCCTGCGCCACCATCCACTGTTCAGCCGGTTGTTATCAATATACCACCATCGGTAAAACCTGCCACTACTCAGAAGAAACAACTAAATAACCCGGTCGTTGCTGATGAAAACCCTGACCCTAAAAGAGACAGGGAACTGGCAGCGCTGAAAGCAGAGCTTGATAAAGTGGTGTATGCCGATGACAGTAAACTGATCGCCGAAAATGCCCCGCAACCTGCTCCTGCCAAACAACAGGAACCCTCATCCGCCAGCAGCAATAAATTCTACTTGGTAAAGAAAGGTGATACCGCTTTCGGAATAGCCAAAAAGAATAATATTTCCATTGCCCAGTTGAAGAAATGGAACAATCTTGACGCGGGAGATATCAAGATCGGTCAAAACCTCAGGGTTAAAGAGTAATATGCACGAAAACAGCTCTCACGCAGTTTTCCGTGTTATGTTTTTAAGGGAGTCATAGTGTTTTGGTAGCAACATCAATAAGTCATTTCCTATTTGCAACATTTAACTGATTTAATATGCCCGGTATACAAATCCACGATAAGTTTTTTGTCCCTTTCATTAATGCAGATACCATTAACAAGCGTGTTCGTGCGCTGGCAGGAAAGATAAACAGTGAATATGCCGGAAAGAATCCTTTACTGATCGGCATACTTAATGGTTCCTTCATCTTCGCCGCCGACCTGTTCCGGGAACTGATGATTGAGGCGGAAATTTCGTTTATCAAACTGGTTTCCTATAAAGGCACTTCTACTACCGGCCATGTGATCAGTGCCATTGGGCTGGAAGAGAATCTGCACGGCAGGCACATCATTATAGTGGAAGACATTATAGACACGGGAAAAACCCTGAGTACATTTTTACCTGAGATATACCTGCGCAATCCTGCTTCCGTAAAAATTGCCACCTTTCTTTCTAAGCCTGCAGCGCTTCAATTTGATGTAAAAGCCGATTTCAATGCCTTTGAAATTGAAGACAAATTTGTAGTGGGCTACGGGCTTGATTATGACGGCCTGGGCCGGAACCTGCCTGATCTGTATATTCTGGAGTCGTAAGTCCGGCAGCCTGAATGCAAAATTCAGCTTATACTACGTGGTGCGGGGGAAAGTTTTTATGATAGATTTGGGTATGGTTGACATTAAATAATATCTAGGGCCTGCTGGTTAAGTCACGTTAATTTTTGCATATAAGTATAATATATATAAATTCGTTTTACTAGATAAAAAGGCACTTGCCCGGCCAATTTGACCAGGTTAAGTACCAGCACAATGGAGGCGATCCATGATTCGCT